>JAEWMM010000068.1 GCA_023457175.1 Bacillota bacterium
GACTTTGGCAATACGCTCACGCTCCTTCCGGGAACAGCGCTGAAGACACCTCGGGGGCGGCCTTCTCTGAAACCATGCGCACGAGAACATCGAGCGCGCAGTTATATTCAATTTTACCGCGCCGGACGATCAGGCCGCCGACAATCGGGGCGCTGTCCGCTGCGAGGGTGGCTCTGCCCGAGAGCGCCTCGGCCAGCGCCTGCCCGTGGGCGGCATGATCCTTGGCATTTAGCAGCACCTCGCCGCCCTTGCCGTCGGCGAGCACATCGTTTGCCAGCTTGATCAGCAGCTTGCGGTAGTCGGCCTCGGGCAGGGTAAGCAGCCGCTGGAGCGCCGTCTCAAAGGTCAGCGTAATCATCTGCTGCCGCGCGTTGGAAAGAAGCTTTTTCCCTTCGAGCTCGGAGACAAGGCGCGCCTTCTCAAGCGCGTCGGCACAGCGGGCGTCCGAGTCTTTGAGAACAGCCGTAACCTCTGCCTCTGCCCGCTTTTTAGAATCCGCCAGAATTTTGGCTGCGCTCTGCTCGGCCTCGGCGAGGATTGCGTCGGCTTTCTGCTTTGCGTCGTCCAATATTTTGTTCGATATGTTAGCAAGTCCGTTCATCATGCGTCACCTTACAGCGGCAGGCTGGGAATGGTGCTGACAATGATGAACGAAATCAACACTGCAAAAACGGCGTAGGTCTCAACCATGCCGGCGGCGATAACGCCCTTCATCGATTCCTCGGGCTTGGAGGCGACAATACCCATTGCCGCAGCCGAAACACGGCCCTGCGCGATAGCCGAATAATAACCCGCAATCGCAATCGGCAGCGCTCCACAGAGATAACCGATACCCTGCCCGACGGTCAGCGTGCCGCCCGTCACCGGCGCAGCGGTAAGAATCATGAACGAAATCAGCAGACCGTAGATGCCCTGCGTGCCGGGCAGCGCCTGAAGCAGCAGCACACGGCCAAATTTCTCCGGAGAGACCGAGACAATGCCGGTGCCGGCCTCACCCGCGATGCCCATTCCCTTTGCAGAGCCGGAGCCAGCCAGGCCCACCGCAAGTGCCGCACCAAGCAGCGCGAAAAAATAACCCGAAAAAAGCGTTGTGAAGAATTCCATATTTTTAGTCCTCCTTGATGATTGTTACATAATTTGTATTGTTGACAAGCGGTTGAAATGCACGTCCGCCGCCTTCAAAAAACTTACCGAAAAACTCTATATACTGCAATCTGCTTGTGTGGACATAAGCGCCCAGCACACTGATGGCAAGGTTGAAGGTATGCCCTAGAAGAAACACGACGATAAACAGCACCAATCCGACAAAACCGCCGCCGCCCATAGCGCCAAGCTGGTTCATAACCTGACCGATAACAGCGCCCGAGAGGCCGAGCGCCATGATACGCGCGTACGAAAGCAAATCTGAAAGGTAGCCGGTAATGCCGTAAAGTGCGCCCAGACCGCCGGTTATTTTGCCAAAGAAGGTCGGGCTGCCGCGTCCACCGGTCAGCACCACCAAAAGCATACCCGCTATTGCGGCGTATAAGCCCCCCGGAACCTTAAGCGCATAGAGCCCAATGCCGATAAATACAAGGTACCACGAACCTATGTCAAAAATTGCATCAAGGAGGCGCCCCTGCCGAATCATGCGGTAGGCCGCCAGCGCCATGCCCAGAACAAGGTGAACCCCGCCCAGGGCCAGCGAAAAGGCAAGCATCTTCATCGGCTCCGCCGCGGGATCAAACCACAACGGCGGGATGACGACCGTCTTGCCCAAAAAGGTTTGGGCAAAAACGGTGACGGCATTGGCGAAGAATCCGCCGAACAGCAGTCCGGCAAAAAGAGTCGTCACGCCGCAGTACATGAACAGCCTGAGCGTTTTTTCCATCGTACCCTTGGGTTTCATGGCTTTTAGCGCAAACCAGCAGCCGGAAAACATTAAAAGGCCATAGGCCGCATCCGCCATAATAAAGCCAAAAAAAACGATATAAAACGGAAACATAAACGGATTGGGGTCGATTATGCTGCCGTAGGCGGGTGTGTCGTACATGCTGGTGATCGTTTCAACCGGGCTGATAAACGCGCTGTTTTGCATCAGCACCGGCGGCGTCTCATCCTCGACCGATTCCTCGATCGAATAGGCACAGCCCTGCTCGGTGAGCAATTGCGCGACCGCAGCCTCAGCCGCGGCGGGCAGCCACCCTGTAAAGTAGGCGATGTGCGCCGTCTGCGCGGTGGCCGAAAGCAGTTCATCCCGCGCGGCCTCCTGCGTGTAGGCGTCGAGCGCCAGCTCAAGCGACGGCAGCGCGTCGTAATAGGCGGCAATCTGCTGCGCATACCGGGCCTTGGCCTCGTCGAGCGCGTCGACTTCGTTTTGCAGCGCCTCAATCTGCGCGTGCGCGGTCAAAGAAACCTCCTTAAAGCCGGCCGCCACAAACCCGGCGCCTTTTAAAACGCCCAGGGCCGCCGTTTCCTGTTCGCGGTGAACCGTCACCGCAAGGTAATGCTGCTCGGTATCCGAGCCGACCACCTCAATCAGGCAGGCGGGCGCTTCCTTGTCAAGGCGGGCGCACAGCGGTTCGGTTTCAATCGCCGCGGGCAGCGTGCCGGTGAGAAAGGCCGTCTCGCGCGTACCGGTAAAGCTTAGCGGCAGGTCGAGACACCGCCATGGGTTTAGCGCTGCAATCTGCGCGCCCAGCTTCGCCTGCGCCGCGCCGGCGTCCGCCAGCTGGGCGCCTAACGCGTCAACCGCTTCGGCTGTTCGCTTAGCGTCGCCGAGCGTCGCCATATCAAAAAGCTGGCGTTCGGTCACTTCGGGGCGCGAGGCAAAGAGCGGGGTCTTTTTGGCCGCGCCTGAACTCTTTAACAAATGGCAGGCGCTTTCTAAGGTATTGCGTATTTTAGCAGCTTGTGTGTTTTCCTCACTGATATATAATTTCCCGCCGGAATCGACGATCTGCCGGGCGGAGCACCGTTCCAGCTCGACACAGCCGAGTCTGGTAAGCGCGCGCAGCACCGTTCGTCTTAAGTCGGCGGGGGCAATCACATACAGTCGCTTCATTTTTACAATAGACATCAGCCGACTACCCTTTCCATTACGATGGCGACTGCTTTGTCCATGCGGCCCTGTGCCTGTATCTGCAAAACCTCGCACCGGCGGCGATACTCCGCAAGCTGCTGCGCAGCCATATCGTCTCCGTTCTGCTTGGCGTCAGCCAGCGCCTGTGCCGCTTGGGCGGCCGCCTGTTTAAGCGTCGAATCATATTCCTGCGCCGCAGTTCGCTGTGCGTTAGAAATAATATCCCGTGCTTGTGTCTGTGCGTCAGTAATACACTGCTGCGCGAACTGTTCAGTCTCGGATATCTGTTTAATTGCTTCCAAAGACAAACTTATCACCGTCCAGTCGTTAAGTAATATGAATGTGGCGCCCTCCAATGGCTTCGCGCTTTAAATAAAAAGCCAAAAAAATAAGAGAATACCTGTATATATTGAACATCAAACTCATGGAAATGTCAAGACAATTTGAGGCTATTAACAGAATTGTAAAACGTTTCAGAGCATCTGCAAAAGAAACGTGACGGATTATAGACTTAAATCCTGCAATATTGTGCAATAGGGCAAAAAACGGGTATTTTTTATTTACGACAATATAGAAGTTTAAGTTTAAACAATCGTGCATTTCTCTGCTTTGAATGGTCGCACTGGATAAAATGCCGGGAATTTAAAAACAAAATTGTGCATATGTCTCTTGTTATTTTGCCTAAGCAATTTCAACATATAAGCTGCCGGCAAGGAAGGATTGCATTTTATTAAAATTGGACATACTTTTTCGTTAAAAATTTACAATTTACAGCGTGATAAAGCGCCGGGCGCGCAGAGTAAGATTTTAAGACGCATATGCTAATCGGCCGGTAGCGGCATGTGCCGCTCCGGCCGATTCAAGCTATCGCCCGCTATTGCAGGCTAAATCGCGCTTGGTTGTTTTCACCGTTTAAGGTTACTTCAGCGATCTCTCGTAGGACTCGATCATCTTTTTGACCATCTGTCCGCCGACCGAGCCGGCCTGACGGGAGGTCAAATCGCCATTGTAGCCCTGCTTGAGGTTAACGCCAACCTCGTTGGCAGCTTCCATCTTGAACTTCTCCATAGCAGCCTTAGCTTCGGGAACAACGATCTTGTTACTGGAATTAGCCATAATCACATTCTCCTTACAATAAAGATTGTTTCGTGATCTGACATTGCATTCAGATCATTTGCGTTTGCAGTCATAGTATTGTCCGATCAAAATTCAATTATGATTTCCAAATAATTCGCAATTTGGCGGAAAAATATCACCGATTGCTTTCAAAGCAAAATGGACGGCGACGGGTCAGAACGGCGGAATCTTTCACAGCTGCCTGCGTTACTACCGCCGCGTTATTTATAGGACTTAAAATGAAAGCGACGGCGCACCGACGCCATACGCAGGTTCCACAAACTATGGATTCTCGTAGACTTATTAGCTTTAATCCACAATCCACGCCCCCGCGTAGGGCACGGTATGGCCACCTGTGGACAGCATGAAACGCATTTACCAATTTCAATCCACGTCTCTCGTGCAAGAGGCGACGCTCTATATAAGCTTTGAGGTCCTGACGGTAATTTCCATCCACGCCCCCGCGTGGGGGCAACAATCGGACTGCCCGGCCTATACTTCGGCAGTATTTGAATCCCCACGCCCGCGCAGAGAGCGACCGCGTTTAAACATAACCGCCGGGATGGCGCTTATGCCAGTTCCAGGCCGAAGCGATAATCTCCTCAAGCCCTGCGTGCCGCGGCTGCCACCCCAGCACCGCCCTGGCCTTTGCGCTTGATGCAATCAGCTGCGCCGGGTCGCCCTCGCGTCGGGGCGACAGCACGGCGGGAATGGCATGTCCGGTCACGCGCCGGGCCGTCTCAATAACCTCCTGCACCGTAAAGCCCACGCCGTTGCCAAGATTGAGGATATTGCTCTCGTTGCCGTTTGCCAGATAGCGCATGGCCAGAATGTGCGCCTGCGCCGGATCGGTGACATGGATATAGTCGCGCACGCAGGTACCGTCCTTGGTGGGATAGTCGTCGCCAAAGATCGAGATATGGGCGCGCTGACCGTTTGGCACCTGTAAAATGAGCGGGATCAGATGCGATTCGGGCGAATGCGCCTCGCCAATCTCGCCGCTTTGGTCGGCGCCGCAGGCGTTAAAATACCGCAAAGACACATAGCGCAGTCCGTGGGCCTTCGCCGTCCAGTAAAACATCTTTTCCATCGCCAGCTTGGTTTCGCCATAGGGGTTGGTCGGGCAGGCGGCATCGCGCTCGTCAATCGGAACGCGCTCCGGCTCGCCGTAGGTGGCAGCGGTGGAAGAAAAAACGATTTTATCAATTTGATGCGCCACCATCGCTTCAAGCAGCACCCGGGTTCCGCAAAGATTGTTTTCATAATACTTCAGAGGGTTTAAAACGCTCTCCCCTACCAGAGAGTAGGCCGCAAAATGGATGATGCCGTCAATCGTCTCTTTATTAAAAAGCGCTTCTAAGAAATTCCTGTCCGAAATATCCCCTTTATAAAAACGCGCGCGCCCGTCCACCGCCTGCGCGTGTCCGGTAGAAAGATTATCAGCCACGACGGTATCGACGCCCTCGTCGCAGAGCGCTTTAACAGTATGCGAACCGATATAGCCCGCGCCGCCCAGCACTAAAATAGCCATTGATACAATCCTCCTCTTTATAACGGCAATAAATGCCTTCGACCTTTATCATAGCCGAAAAGGGCTCTGCTTGCAACAAGCGGCGGCGCGTGTTTAAAATTAAGGCACAATCTAGAATTTCCCTGCGTTTTATAGTAGAATAGAAAGCAAGAAAAATACGGCATATAATTAGGAGGGCGTTCAAAATGGGATTTGTCGTAACCACCCTGATGGAAAACCATGCCGCCGTAGACGGCATGCACACCGAGCATGGCCTGAGCCTGCACCTGACCGACGGCAGCTTTTCGCTTCTGCTCGACACCGGCGCCACACCGGCCTTTCTGGATAATGCCAGACAGCTCGGCGTTGGTCTCGATCGCATAGATATTCTGGTGCTCAGCCACGGGCACTACGACCACACGGGTGGCGTCAAGGCGCTGCTAGAAAGCGGCTGCCACCCCGGGGCGACCTACTTCGGGCCAAACTTTTTTGCTCGCCGGTACCATCGTGAGCCGGGCCGTCTGTACCCGATCGGCGCAAGACTGACCGAGGAATTCCTTTTTGAGCGCGCAATGCCGTTTTATGTGCTGGAGCCGGGCATACTAAAGCTCAGCGAGCAAGTCTTTCTCGTGTGCGGTATTCCTTTTAAAACTGAGCTTGAAAAAGCCAACCCAGGCATGCTGCGCCAATACGAAGGCGCTTATGTCGTGGACGATTTCAACGATGAAACGGTGGTTGTCGTGCGCGGCGAGCAGGGTCTCGCGCTGCTTTCGGGCTGTTCGCACCGGGGCGTTGTCAACACTTGCATGTGGGTGTCCGAGCTATTCCGCGAGCCGGTGCATACCTTTATCGGCGGCACACACCTGATGGACGCGGACGAAGCGCGCATCCGCGCTACCATGGCGCGTCTGCACGCACTCGGCGTACGCCGGCTGGGCGCATGCCACTGCAACGGCGAGCAAGCGGGCGCCATTTTTGAGCGTGAATTTGAAGGCTTCTTTAAAAATAACGCCGGTACGGTCACCGCGCTTTAATCAGGGCGGGCAGAAGCAATCCGGCGCAAGGCAGCCGTCTTTAAGCAGCAGCACCGCCGCCGCGGCAATAATGTGCGCATGCTTTTGCTCGTCGGGGATGTTCAATGGGTACTCCCCGATTTCGAGTAATTCGCCGTTTAATGCGGCGACGGTGCGCTGAACCGAAAAGACGGGCTTTTGATTACTGAGGCTTGAGAGGGTCAGCGTGTCTCTTTGTCGCAGCCCGCAGCTTATCAGCTGCTGGCTGCCGTCGAGCGCAATACCGGGGCCGCTTTCTGAAAAAGAGAGCACCGTCACACCCGGCGGCGCGGCAAAGGGACTTTGGCAGCCCTCAGGCCCCAGCACGATGCAGCGCGCGGATGCTTGGAGCGAAATCTGTTGTTTGACACCGCACGCGGCCATGCA
>JAEWMM010000069.1 GCA_023457175.1 Bacillota bacterium
ACAGGTCTCCTTCCAAGCCATACAGGTGATTCCTTTCACTTAATCTCCTGTATATTTTAATATGCCGGACTTACCTATGTCCTCATACTATTTACTTACCTATCTCTTGGAACTGGACACAGCGCAAACAATCGCCGTGGTTTTATAACGGTTGCTAAGAGAAGTATCGGTAGCGGTATAGCCATAGGCATCCACTACCGCATTATAGTGAGTTGCTAAAAAAAGCACGTCTACCATTTTTCGCTACATATAAAAGCAAAAAGCCAAGCATTAAAAGCACGGATGCCGCCCTTAAGGCGGCATAGGGAAACCCCTTGCGGGGGTTCCCCTCACCAAAACAGTCCACCGGACTGTTTTGGCTCCCCTCCTGCGCTTTTTAAACAATAAAGATACGCGCGGGACGCTGTCCCGCACCCTGCAAGCTTTTGAAAAAGCTTGACCAAAACTTTATGCAGCTTTTCTGTAATATCGGTTTATCGCTAAGTGGATTCAAACACAAAATCAGTCCTCATAAAGCGGCAGCACCACCGCGCGGCAAAAAGCATCCTGTTCTGCAAGCAATTCTTTCAGCTCGGCAGGGCCCATATAGTTCATCGAAAAACCGGCCGCCTCATGGTCGGCAATGCATTTTTCATCCGCCATTGTCTTTTTGAAGGCATCCGCATAAAAATCAATCGCCGCCTGCGGGGTACCGACAGGTGCTACCAGCGCACGCGCGCCGCCGTACCAGCCGATGCCAAGCCCCAGCTCCTTCATGGTCGGCAGGTCGGGGTAGCGCTCCAAACGGTTTTCGGCAAAGACGGCCAGCATGCGCGGCGCGGTGTTTTCGTCCATTTGCAGCGCAATCACGTCGCCTAGCTTTAAAACCGAGAAATCCGCCTTCTCCTGCTGCAACGCCGCCAGTTGCTCGGCGGCGCCATTATAGGGCACGGCCTTATAGTTAAATCCGGCGGCTTTGGCAAAAAGCTGCGCACCGGTGTGGCCGGAGGCCCGGTTGCCGTTGGTCGCGCATTTGAGCTGGCCGCTCTCTTTACAGGCGTCAATCAGCTCCCGAAGGGTTTTGTAGGGACTGTCCTTGCTGACAACGACAACCGCCGGCTCGAAAAGATGGGTGCAGATCGGCTCGACGCGCGTAATCGTAAAGGGCGAATCGGGCTCAAGCGCCAGCGTTGTAAAGGTGGGCAGATTGATAAAGCCGATGGTGTAGCCGTCCGGCTTGGCGGCGGCCAGCGCCGTAAAGCCGAGCTTACCGTCTGCGCCCTCAATATTCTCGACAGCGAGAATCTGCCCCACATATTTATAGGCGTCAGCCAGCAGCAGGCGGGCGCTGGTGTCGGTGCCTGAACCGGACGGATACGCAACGATGACCTGAATCTCCCGGTCGGGCGTCCACGCTCCGGCTGCCGAAGAGGCCGTATCCAGAGCATCGCCCGACGCTGAACCCGACCCGGCACTCCGGCAGCCGGCGGCTACTGCCGAAAGCATCAGGGCGGTAAGCGCAATCAAAAATATCTTTTTCATGACCAATACATCCCTCTTTAATCTGTGCACTGTCAGACTTCGGCTGCGTATCCCAAGCGATTTACCGGGGTATCCCGGAATAAATGCTCTGTAATATAAAATCAATCAGAATTTATATTGCCCCTGTCCAAAGGCAAAATACGCGCCGCTATGCGGAATGCATTGATCAAAGCGCACAAATGCGATGACCGTTTTTATCGTAACGGTCATCGCATTTGTATTTGTCATAAAGCACTTTTGCCGCCGGTCTGCAAATTTACAGATATAAACTGCCTATCAACGCGCCAAGGCCCGAAAGGGCTATCATCAGCGCGAGGACCAACGCAACCACCCTTTTCACTGCGCCACCTCTTAACCATATTTTAAAATTCTAATATTATTATACTAGCAAATATGCCGGTTTAAGTCAAATGCGCCGATTATTCATAAAATCTGTTGCCGCTATTAAAAGCCGCTGAGAAAACAGCCCCTAAACGCGGTTTGCCCGACCTATACCAAATAAAAATATTTAAAACTTTTATTTTTTTGACTTGATGGGAAAAATCGGGTAAAATATAGGTGCTGATATTAGCAAAGGAGGCTTTAAAATGTCTGTTATGGTCGTTACAAAAGACAATTTTCAAAAAGAAGTGCTGGAATCCGACATCCCGGTGCTGCTCGATTTCTGGGCGCCCTGGTGCGGCCCCTGCCGGATGGTCTCCCCCCTTGTCGATGAAATTGCGGGCGAAATCTCGGACGCCAAGGTGGGCAAGATCAATGTCGACGAGCAGCCGGAGCTGGCCGCACAGTTTAAAATCATGAGCATTCCGACGCTTGTTGTGATAAAGGACGGCAAGGTCGCATCCACCAGCGTAGGCGCAAAACCCAAGGCGGAAATTCTCAACATGCTTAAATAAAACGGTGAAGATCAGGCGGACGGCAGGGCTTTCCGCCTGTTTTCGTAAATCATTGCCTTTTGTCCCGACAAAACAGAACAGGAGGATTTTATTGTGAGAGCTTTTTTTCCCTTAAGCGCCAAGGCTTACGATCTTAAATCATTACTGATTATCGCACTCGTCTACATTGCCGCATCGGTCGCAACCGGTTTTGTGCTGGGCCTGGTCGGCTGGATACCGCTTGTCGGCAAGCTTTTCAGCATTGTTTCGCAACTGATCGATCTTTATTGTCTGGCCGGTATTGTTGTCGCGGCCATGATCTACTTTAAAATTTAGATACCGGTACATTTTTGACAGGACGTTAAATTTAAAGACAAGCAGTAGTTTTTGACAAATTCAGACTTTATTTTTAAAAATATTTTGCCTTTTTTACGATTTCAAGCTATAATAAAGTCACAAAATCCCAAAACTGATCGAATGGGGTGAAGATTATGAAAATTAAAAAAGCTATGAAAAAGCTCTCCTTCGCCGTTCCCGCAAAAATTATTGCCTGTATTTTGTTGGTCATGGTTTTAATGGTTTCCGTTCTGGCGGTGACTCTGACAAATTTAACAAATGGCATGATTGAAAAGCAGGTCGGCTTTTTAGCCAACAAAAATGCCTCGGTCGCCGGAGAATATTTGCAGGCCATGCAAAATGTTTCGGTCGCCATGTCTCATGAGTTTGAGCGGTACATGCTTTTAGATAACGCCAATGCCGAGATGATGATTAAGAAGGCGCTGCATTCGGCGCTGGACGATCCCCGCATTTTCTCGGCCTATTTTGCGGCGGAACCGAATAAATATTTTCCGAACACGCCGGACGGCCTGTCCTATTACGTCTATCGGGACGGCGACCGCAGCATCCTCGACGTCGCCAACGATTACGCAATCTACCGCGACGGGGACTACTATGCGGCAACCAAGGAGACGCACGCGGCGCATGTCACAGAGCCGTACGCCTATACGCTTTCTAACGGCGAGACGGTTTGGCTGGTCACCATCAGCAACCCCATGCTTGACCACAACGGCGCCTTTGTAGGCGTTGCCAACTGCGACATTCTGACCGACACCCTGAACAGCCTCTCTTACGATACCTACGGCTATAAAACAGCCTATAGCTTCATATTGACCGACAACAGCAACCACGTCACCCATACGGCGGACCGCGCACTGTTCGGAACGGCGTTTGAGTCCGACAGCGCGGAGGCTTTGGCGGCGATTGCCGCCGGGCAGGGACATACGCACACCACCGAAAACCGTATGTTCGGCGGTACAGCTATTGAAATTTTTGAGCCCATTGAAATTGAAGGGCTCGACCAGCGCTGGTCCAGCGCCTTTGTGGTCAACCGCTCGGAAGCGATGGCCGCGACCTATCAGGTTATTCTGCTGATTATGGCGATCGCGGTGGGCGGCATTGTGGCGTTTGCGGTTTTATCGGCGCTTTTGCTGCGCCAGTCGCTGCGGCCGGTGGTCGACATCGTCCGTTTCTCGCAGGAGCTGGGCAAGGGCAATCTGGCCGCCGAGCTGAACATTAAGGATGATAATGAGCTGGGCGACATCGCGGCCAGTCTTAAGCATACCGCCGCCACGCTGCAAAGCTATGTCGGAGAAATCTCACGCATTCTGGGCGAGATTGCGCGATGTAATCTGGATATTGCGCCGAATATCGACTTCTCCGGCGATTTTGTACCGATCAATACGGCGATTACCGAGATCATCGACGCCATGAACCAGACGATGCAGCACATTCAAACCGCTTCGGATCAGGTTTCTTCGGGCGTCAGCCAGATTTCGAGCGGCGCGCAGGCCATGTCGCAGGGTGCGACCGAGCAGGCGGCCACCATCGAGCAGCTTTCGGCCTCGATCAACGAGGTTTCCAGAGGCATTCAGAGCAATGCGACGCAGGTACACGAGGCCGCCAACCATGTTGACGAAGCCGTGCAGGGCATCAGCGACAGCAACGGCCACATGGAGAAAATGCTGCAATCTATGGAAGCGATCAACCAGTCCTCCGGCCAGATCGGCAAGATCATCAAGGTCATTGAGGACATCGCATTCCAGACCAATATTCTGGCCCTGAACGCCGCGGTTGAGGCCGCGCGGGCGGGCGCGGCCGGAAAGGGCTTTGCCGTTGTAGCCGACGAGGTGCGCAGTCTGGCCAGCAAGTCCGCCGAGGCCGCAAAGCAGACCAATCTGCTGATAAAGGGCTCGGTCAACGAGGTTTTGCAGGGCTCTAAAATTGCGCAGGAGACAGCTATATCCTTAAAGGCGGTCGCGGAAAAATCTATGAAGGTAAAAACCAACATCGAAGAGATTGACCGTTCCTCCTCCGAGCAGGCGCAGGCCATTGTTCAGATTACGCAGGGCATCGATCAGGTTTCGGTTGTGGTGCAGACCAACTCCGCCACCGCACAGCAAAGCGCCGCCGCCAGCGAGGAGCTGTTCGGGCAGGCCGAAATGCTGCACCATGAGATCAAAAAATTCAAGCTGCGTTCAGGCAGTACCGGGCAAGCGGTTCCCATAGAGACGGGAAAACTCCCGGAATTTAATGGCTACGGCTCATCAAAGTATTAACACAGCCAAATCCCCTGCCTTTACTTTAGAGGCAGGGGATTTTTGCTAATCGCTTTTTGTACGAATCTACTGCATCGACCCATCCCGATACTCGCTTTGCTGCGCAAAGAACGCCTGCCATTCATTGAGAAACAGCGAGTCCTTCAAAAAGACATAATTGAACTCCCGCTGCGCCTGCATACTCTCAAGACGCAGCTTTTTTATTTTGCCGCTTTCCAGCTCGGCACGCACGACCGGCTCATACAAAAACGCAAGGCCGATCCGGTCGCAGACCAGCTGCTTGATGACCGCAAAATCGCTGACGACGGTGGTTTGCGCAATGCTTTCAAACGAGTAGTTGTGCTGCTTTAAAAGCTGCTCAAAAATGGCGCGGGTGCCTGAGCCCGGCTCCCGGATAATGATATTCTGCGACAGCATATCGTCGATGGTCAGCACCCGGTCAGCCAGCGGATGGTCGGCGGCGCAGACGCCGACAAACGCCTCGTTCTTATACAGCCGATACCCGTATTTGGACTTATCAAAAAACCCCTCCACCACCGCAAAGTCAAGCTCGCCGCGCTCAAGCAGGCCGAGCAGCGTTTGGGTATTATCGACGAGCAGCTTTAAGCGGCGGTCGGGGTTCTCGCGCAGATAGGCGCTAATCGTCGGTCCAATGACAAATTCGCCGATTGTTTTAGTGGCGCCCACCCGCATGACCGGCCGCTGCCCCCCGCTCTGGCGCATGCGCTCCTGTATGCGCTGGCTGTTATACGCCATTGAAAGCGCAAAGTCGCGCAGCCGCCTGCCCTGCGGCGTCAGCGACAGCGTTTTGCCAACGTAAGAGAATAGTTTGCAGTCGTAGGCATCCTCCAGATAGCGGATATGCTGCGTCACGGTCGGCTGCGTCACATTAAGGTGCTGCGCCGTGCGGGTATAATTCATCTCCCGGCAAAGGGTCAAAAAGGTTTCGATTCTGAAATCCAGCATTTTAATTTACCTATAATCTTTTTATATCATATAATAAGTATTTATAATTTTATTTTATTATAATTTTGCGTTATAATCAAGCCCAACGACAGTTTTAAAGGAGAAGTTTACGTGAAAAAACAACTCGACTATTTAACCGGCATGGCGCTTACCGCGGCGCTGGCCGTGGTTGCCAGACTTTGCAGCCGCCTGATACCCTATGACCTGATCAGCCCCGGCGTTTTCGCCATGCTGATCGGCATGGCGTTATTTCCGCTCATCAATCGTCTGGGGGTGCCGGCGGGCGGGCTGGCGTTCGTTTCAAAAAAGGTGCTTAAGGGCTCGATTGTGCTGATGGGTATTACCCTAAGCTTTGCGCAGGTTATCAATGTGGGGCGCTATTCGCTGATTGTCATGCTCTTTACGCTCTCCTCCGCCTTTTTCTTCGGAAACCTGTTTGGCAGAATGTTCAAGATGAACTGGAAGCTTTCTAACCTGATTGCCGCCGGAACCGGCATCTGCGGCGGGTCGGCGATTGCCGCTATCTCCCCCACCATCGACGCCGACGACAGCGATATTGCCTACGCCATCTCCGCAACGTTTTTGTTCGATATTGTCATGGTGGTGCTGTTCCCGATTGCGGGGCGTTATTTGGGCATGTCGGATCTCGGCTTTGGCCTGTGGACCGGTACGGCGGTCAACGATACCTCCTCGGTCGTGGCGGCGGGCTACGCTTTTTCGGATATCGCCGGTCAGTACGCCACCGTCGTCAAGCTGACCCGCACCCTTTCAATCGTGCCGATCGTGATGATTTTCGCCTATGTGAGCCAGCGCGTCAAAGCAGCGGAAAGCGGCGTTGCAGGTGCGCGCGCCCATGTGTCGGTCAAAAAAATATTCCCGTGGTTTATCCTGCTGTTTCTCGGCATGGTGCTGCTGCGCAGCCTGGCCGACGCCATGGCCGTCTCAGGCGTTTTTCTCTCCGCGGCGCAGATCGGCGGTTTGGCCGGGGCCGCCTCTAAGGTCAGCAAATTTGCCATGGTGATGGCGCTGGGAGCCATCGGCCTTAAAACCGATTTTAAAAAGCTGGCTAAAAGCGGCTTTACCCCGATGCTGCACGGCTTTATCATCTCGGCGCTGGTCGTCGTCGTTTCGTTCTTGGTGCAGATGCTGCTGGGGCAGATATAAACAGCATATTATAAGTCTTGAGCCGGTATGAAATGCTTTCATACCGGCTCTTAATTTTTAAATATAAAACTGCGCAGACCGGTTCTTCTCCTGAGCAGCTTCATCGAGAGGGCTCCGTTATATTTATCGAAACATATTCTACCGGCGGCGCGCTATAGCCAAACAACCCCGAAAACAGGAACAGACTGGCGCGGATATTTTGTGTCTGGCAAGGACGGCAAGACGCAAAATAGACCGCCAAGACAAGCTTTGCTTTTGAGTTGTTTAATAAGGCTTAAATGTGCTTTGCACCCTTCTGCCCCAACAGCAGCCGCATCAGCGATACGGCGTTAGGCTCCCGCAGCAGCAGCAGTGACAGAAAATAACCGCCCAGCCCTATGCACCCCAGCAGGATGCACATTAAAAGAGCGGAGCTTAACGATATTACGCCCGATACGGCCATGCAGCAGGCGCAGACGAGTCCGGCGGCGGCCACCGCTTTTGAATTGGGCAGCACCCGCCGCCCTTGCAGCACCGAGGAGGACATGGCGGCGCCCAAAAAATAAGAGGCCGCACTGGCTAATGCAATGCCCCCCACCCCTAACAGCCCCGACAGCGCCCAGCTGAGAGAGACATTCAAGGCGATGGAACACAGCCCGATCTTCAGCGGCAGCCGGGTATTTCCGAC
>JAEWMM010000070.1 GCA_023457175.1 Bacillota bacterium
CCCCCCGAAGATGATGACGGGAATGGCAAAAACGCCTGTCAGAATCGCTGCTGTTTTATCGGATATTCGTATAATACCGGCGGGATTCGCCGGCGCTTAAAAAACGACACCCCAGAGAGGAGCGTTAGCCTATGTGCGACACCAAGGAAAAAACTGTTGCCGCAGACCCTGTGCAAACCTTTGACGGCGACGAAATTATGTCTAAATATGACAAGGAATCCGCTTACCGCAAGCTTACGGGCCTTCCGGCCAAATTGGTCTTTATTATTGCCGTGGGCTGGTCAATTTTTCAGCTTTATACCGCCCTGTTCGGCACCTTCCCCTCCACGCTGCAGCGTGCCCCCCATTTGGGCGCGGCGTTGGCGCTCACCTTTTTGCTTTATCCGGGCATCGGCAAGCCGACCGAAAAAATTCCGTTCTACGATTACATACTGGCGTTGCTGGCCGTTGTCTGCTGCGCCTACCACGTCTTTTTTTATGATGCGCTGCAGCTTCGCAGCGGCCTGTTCACCCAGGTGGATATTATCATCAGCTTAATCGCGGTGCTGCTAGTGCTTGAGGCGGCGCGCCGTGTGGCCGGTATGGTCATCGTCTGTCTGGCCAGCTTCTTTCTGCTTTATGCGCTGTTCGGCAAATATTTTCCGGGCTTTATGAGCCACTCCGGCTTAAAGCTGCACCGTGTCGTCACAATGGAATGGCTGGGCACCGAGGGTATTCTCGGCTCGCCGATCTATGTGTCGTCCACCTTCATTTTCCTCTTTCTGGTCTTCGCCACCTTCTTAAAGGCCAGCGGCGTCGGCGACTGGATGACCAATATCGCCATGAGCGCCTGCGGCAAGCAGGTGGGCGGCCCGGCCAAGGCGGCGGTTGTGGCCAGCGCCTTGCAGGGCACCATCAGCGGCAGCTCGGTTGCGAACACCGTTTCGACCGGCTCCATCACCATTCCTCTGATGAAGAAGACCGGCTACAAACCGGAATTTGCGGGCGCCGTTGAAGCTGCCGCCTCGACCGGCGGACAGATCATGCCCCCGATTATGGGCGCGGCGGCCTTCATTATGACCGAATATATCGGCTGCTCGTATACCACCGTCGCGCTGGCGGCCTGCATCCCCGCGCTGCTCTACTTCACCGGTATCTTTACGAACGTCCATTTTGAGGCGCTCAAATTAGGGCTTACCGGCGTCGCCGACAGTGAGATTCAAAGCATTCCGGGACTGCTGCGCCGGGGCTGGTATATGATCACGCCGGTTATTGTGATCATATATATGCTCGTCGCGGGTAAAACCGCCATGCGCGCCGCGCTGTTCGGCATCATCGCGTGCATCCTTATCTGGTGCGTCGAGATTATCCGCGAGACGCACGGGTTTGACGTCAAGGGCTTTGTGGTTAAGTTCATTGTCGGGCTTGAGCAGAGCGCCCGCGGCGCCGTCGCCGTCGCCGTCACCTGCGGCTGCGCCGGCATTATCGTCGGCGTCATCACCAAGACCGGCCTCGGCCTTAAAATGGCGGGCGGCATTGTGGCGCTGGCCGGCGGCAGCAAAATGCTGACCATGCTGTTTACCATGCTGTGCTCCATTCTGCTGGGCATGGGCGTGCCCACAACCGCCAACTATATCATACAGGCGACCATCTCAGCTCCAGCCCTTGTCGCGCTCGGCGTTCCGGGTATCGCAGCCCATCTGTTCGTGTTCTATTTCGGCATTGTGGCGGATATCACCCCGCCGGTCGCGCTCGCCGCGTTTGCGGGTTCGGGTATTGCGGGTTCAAACCCCATGAAAACCGGTTTTAACGCCGCGCGTTTGGGCATGGCGGCCTATCTGGTGCCGTATATGTTTGTACTCAACCCCGTCATGGTGCTTGTACGCCCCGAAGGGATGGAGACCGGACTGTTTATCGGCAAGGTTATGCTTTCGATTGTGACGGCTATTATTGGCATGATCGGCATTGCGTCGGGTATGACGGGCTATTTGAAGATGCGCTGTAACATTTTCGAACGTATCATGCTGGTCGCGGGCGGCATTATGATGGTTGACCCCGGGGGGATAACCGACGGCGTCGGCATCGTTCTGATGATTGCCGTCTATCTGATGCAGCTCACACGCATCAAAAAGCAGCGCGCCACAGCGGTGTAATGCGCCATGCTCCCGTCCCTTAAACATAAGGCAACCGCGATTGCCCCGTTCTGTAACAAACTACAACCTCCCATACAACCGGTGTTTGCCGCCAGTGCGGGCGTTTGCCTGCGTTGGCGGCCGCTCCGGTTTTTTAGTCCGGACGGGTAAGTTCCCAGACGGGTCGCCGCAGTCAAAGCCCTGATAAAACCAGCGGCTCAGACCGTCAATAAAGTCATAGCATCTTTAGCGCTATGCACAAAACAAATACCGCACAGGCGGCACCGGGGAACCCCTTGCGGCGGTTAAGTCAAAGCACCCCGCCGGGCTGTTTTGATCCCCTTCCCGCGCTTTTTAAACAATAACAGCACATGGGGGCGCTGTAAACCGCGCGCATATATGCGCGCCGCCGGTTGCTTGACCGCGCTTATTCGCAGCGCGCGGCAGGTATGCCCGTTGCGGCTGCGTCAATACGCCCTGCAAGCCTTTAAAATCTTGACCAAAATTTTAACTTGTGCAACCTTTTTCTTCAGTATTAAGTTTTGGCGGCCTGACGCAAAGAGCGAAGCAGCTTTTCTGCTTCGCTCTTTGCGCTTAATGGGGGGATTGTATCGGCGGGGCGGCATCCGTTTGCGCTTTACGCGCCCCCGGAGCGCCGCTGCCGGGGAGGAAATATCAGGCCAGTTTTTGAGCAAGACGCACGGCGATAGCGTCGATAAACTCCGCGCTGGTCACGGCCTGCGCTTTAAAATCCGGCTCGGTCAGGCCGATGAGGTCGCGGGTCATGACGCCGCTGTTCAAGGTGTCGATGCAGGCCTCCTCCAGCGCGTCGCCAAACTGCACAAGCCGGGGCAGCGCGTCGAGCGCGCCGCGTTTTTTAAGCGCCCCGCTCCAGGCAAAAATGGTCGCAATCGGGTTGGTGGAGGTTGTTTCGCCCTTTAAATGGCGGTAATAATGCTGCGTGACGGTGCCGTGCGCCGCCTCAAACTCGGTGACGCCGTCGGGGGCGACCAGCACCGAGGACATCATGGCCAAACTGCCGAACGCGGTGGAAATCATGTCGCTCATGACGTCTCCGTCGTAGTTTTTGCAGGCCCATATATAGCCGCCCTCTGAGCGGATGGTGCGCGAAATGGCGTCGTCGATCAGTGTGTAAAAATATTGGATACCGCTTTGCTCAAACCGCGCGCGGTATTCCTCGAACGTCTCTTCAAAAATCGCCTTAAAATCGCCGTCGTAGACCTTTGAGATGGTGTCCTTGGTCGAGAACCACAGATCCTGCTTTTTGTCGAGCGCATAGTTAAAGCAGGCTCTGGCAAACGCGCGGATCGACTGCTCGGTGTTGTGCTGGCCCAGCCACACCGCGGGGCCGTCCGCCTTAAAGACGCTGAGCTCCTCGGTTTTGCCGCTTTGACCGACAAATTTTAAGAAGCACTCGCCCGGCTCGTCGGTTTTAAGCTCGACGGCCTTATAAATATCGCCGTAGGCG
>JAEWMM010000071.1 GCA_023457175.1 Bacillota bacterium
CGCTGACAGCGAGCATTCCTTTGCTCCTGCCTCTTTTCACAATTGTATATCTGATGGTCAGGGGCTTTACCCCCCTCAAGGCGGCGCTTTATTCCACCATTGTGATGATCTTCGGTTCTTTCTTTACCAAAGAAACCCGCATGACGCCGCCTATGTTTGTAGAGGCACTCAAGAAAAGCGCGTTTAACGCCATCACCGTTACCGTTGCCTGCGCGGTTTGCGGCATTGTGACCGGTGTCATTACCCTGACCGGCCTTGGGCTCAAGCTCTCCGATCTTATTCTGCAGGCCTCCGGCGGGCGGCTGCTGCCCACGCTGCTGCTCACTATGGTCGCCTCAATCATTTTGGGAATGGGGCTGCCAACCACGGCGAAGTACATCGTTCTGTCTGCGATTGCCGCCCCTGCTTTGACCAAACTGGGGGTCCCCGTCGTGGGTGCACATCTATTCATCCTCTATTTCGGCGTTATTGCCGAGGTTACGCCCCCCGTCGCCCTGACCTCTTATGCCGGGGCAGCCGTGGCCCGCGCGCCCGGTATGGAAACGGCTCTGCAAGGACTTCGAATCTCAATTGCAGCGTTCTTTATCCCCTTCATGTTCTGCTACTATCCCTCCCTTTTGTTTGAGGATGTCACGGTTATCGGTATGATCAGCGGTCTGGCAAGCTCTTTTATCGGCGTGGTTTGTCTGGCTACGTCCTCCATCGGCTATCTGTTCGGTGAGCTGAAGATATGGCAACGGCTGGCTCTGTTTGGCGGCACCTTGATGGTGATTATGCCTTCCTTTGCGACGGACGCTGCGGGCCTTGCGGTAATTTTGGCGATAATCGCCTTCCAACTGAGCAAAAACAGGAAGGCAAAAGCGCAAGCAGTATAAGCTTGAGGATAGTGCAGGCGTGATTTCGTAAAACAACGTTCTACAAGGAATAGGGGGGATAAAGGCACTTTTTTGACATAATAACCCTGACCCAATTTGTTCGGATGCTTTGCAAATCTTTGAAGCTAAAACGTATCATTGCAGGAGGGAATAACATGAAAAAAACGATTTCGATTACATTAGCGATATGCCTGATGCTGACGGTGCTGGCCGGCTGCGGCGGCAACACGGCACAGCCGGGCGGAACTAGTGTAAAGAACAGCAGCACAGAAAGCAGCGGCGGGGGCGGCGGAAAAGCCCAATATATATCCATGGGTACCGGCGCTGTGACCGGCGTGTATTATCCTCTCGGCGGCGCTATGGCAAATTTGATCTCCAAGCATATCGACGGCTACAGTTGTACGGCTGAATCAACTGGCGGCGCGGTTGAAAACTGCAAGCTCATCGCCAATGGGAATCTGGAAATGGGCTTTGTGGCGGCCAGTACCCTTTACGACGCGCAAAAGGGCATCAACGCCTTTGAAGGCGGGGCGACGGAAAATGTCCTTGCCGTATTTAGTTTCTATCCCGAGGTTGTTCAAATACTCTCTACCAATGAAAACATCAGGACCATCCCCGACCTGAAGGACAAGCGCATTGCTGTTGGCGCTGCCGGCAGCGGCACCGAGACAATGGCGCGCGCTGTCCTTGAAGTCTACGGCATGAGCTATGACGACATCAAAGAAGACTTTCTGGGCTTTGGCGATGCCGCTGACGGCCTTAAAGATCAGAACATAGACGCCGCTTTTACCTGGGCGGGTATCCCGACCTCCAGCGTTATGGATCTCGGTTCACAGCACGGTATCTCGATGATTACCTTTACCGATGAAGAGCTGGCCATCCTACAGGAAGGATTTCCTTACTGCGTTCCTGCTGCCATTACAAAGGATCATTACCCCAGTCTCTATGAAGAGGCCCAGACCTTCTCCATCCCTGCGGTCATTGCCTGCTCGGCCGAGATGTCTGAAGAGTTCGTCTACGACTTTTTGGTCACCATATTTGATAATCTTGATGTTCTGGTGCAGACCCACGAGCGCGGCGGAGACCTCTCCCTTGAGACGGTTCTGGACGGCCTGCAGGGTGTAAAGCTGCATCCCGGTGCTGAAAAGTTCTTTAAGGAGAAAGGCGTTCTGTAATTACCATTAAATACTAATTAAAATACGCGGCGGCGATGCTTGGCAACTGCAAGGCGTCGCCGCTTGCTGCTGCTTGGTTTTTTGAAATGCGGAGTGCGTCTGCGCCGGGATTATAAATCAGATAACCAACGCTTAAAGATTATAAACCCCTGTCCGGACAAATCGGACAGGGGTTTAGCGCGGTTTTGTCTTTATTTTTAACGCACTATTAATCGCTTGGCTGCGACTAGGGGCGCATTATTCAGAAATTGCGCGTATGATCCCGCGTTCGGTATCCACCGCAACATGGGAGCCGTTTTTGAGGCGTGTCGTCGCTCCGACCGCGCCCACCAGCACCGGCTTGCCCAACGTCAGGCCCACAATGGCCGCATGGCTGTTGAGGCCCGGCTCTTCGGTAACGATAGCGACCGCTGTTCGCATCTGGTCAAGAATGGCGTTACTGGTCGAGGGCATAACCAATACGTCGCCGGGATGATAATTTGCGGCGACTTCTTCTTCGTTTTTGCAGATGCAAAGCCGCCCGATACCCACCTGCTTGCTGACGCCGACGCCGGAAAGCAGCGTATCGCCGACCAAATGCACCTTAATCATGTTGGTCGTGCCGGGAATTCCGATCGGGACGCCTGCCGTAAGCACCGTCAGATCGCCGGACTTGACATAGCCCTGCTTTCTTGCCAGCTGTACAGCGTGTTCAATCGCTTCGTCGGTGGTCTTTTTCATCGGCATTACCACGGGAGAAATGCCCCAAGAAACCGCCAGATGACGGCAGGTCTGCTCGGTTATTGCGCAGGCAATAATGGGTGCGCTGGGACGGTATTTGCAAACAAGCCGTGCCGTTTCACCGCTGTGGGTAATTGTAACAATGGCTTGCGCGCCAATATCCATAGCGGTTGTGCAGGCAGCGTGGGCAATGGCGTCCGCGACGCTCATATGCGCTTCGGCATCTCTGGCGCGCAGCCTTTTGTCGTAGTTGATATCCTGTTCGGTGCGCTCGGCGATGGCGGCCATGGTCTTCACCGCCTCGACGGGGAATTTTCCGGCGGCCGTCTCTCCCGAGAGCATAATGGCTGAGGTGCCGTCGTAAATGGCGTTTGCGACGTCGCTCATCTCGGCGCGAGTAGGGCGCGCATGCTGAATCATAGATTCGAGCATTTGCGTCGCGGTAATGACCGGCTTGCCTGCGGTGAAGCAATGCAAGATCAGCCTCTTTTGGATGATAGGAATTTCAGTAAAGTCGATCTCGACACCCATGTCGCCGCGTGCCACCATGATGCCGTCTGAAACAGCGAGAATCTCGTCAATATTGGCGACGCCCTCGGCGTTTTCAAGCTTGGCTATAATCTTGATGCTGTCGCATTTATGGCTGTCGAGCACCTCGCGGATATACAGGATATCGCGCGCGCTGCGCACGAAGGAAGCAGCGATAAAATCAAAGCCGTTCTCAACGCCGAACAGGATGTCCGCTTCGTCCTGCGGGCTTAGATAGGGAATAGAAAGTGTGACGCCCGGCACATTGACGCTTTTGTGATTGGAAATCGGCCCGCCGTGCACGACCCTGCAATGAATTTCGTCGCCAGCCACATCGATGACCGAAAGCTCTATCAGGCCGTCGTCAAGCAAGAGCTTGGTACCGGGGGCAACATCGCCGGGCAGGTTTTGATAGGTTATCGAGGCCATCTGCGCCGTGCCTAACAGGTCACGCGTCGTCAGGGTAAAGGCGCCGCCGTCTGAGAGCGTGACTTTGCCTCCTTCAAAATCGCGCAGTCTGATCTCCGGCCCGCGGGTGTCAAGCAGCGCGGCAATCGGCAGATTCAATTCCTCACGAATCTGCTTGAGCGCTTTAAGCCGCTCCAGATGTTCGGCATGGGTGCCGTGCGAGAAATTAAACCTCGCCACATTCATACCGGCAAGCGCCATCCGGCGCAGGATGTCCCCCTGGTCGGTTGCAGGGCCCAGTGTACAGACAATTTTGGTTTTTCTCATAAGCTTACCCCTTTTTATGCAAAGGCGCGGTCTGAAAAACAGCCCGCGCCCGATATAAACCTGTCAAAACGGCTGCCCCAACCAAGGAAGCCGGCCGTTGTACACACCGCAACAGCGGTAAAATAATAGTATCGGAATGTGGGTGCTCCATTTTAAGGAAGCAAACACCAACTAGTATACTAGTTGGTAGCGGCAATTATACCATAAGTAAGTGCGTATTAAGCGGCGCCGTATTAAGCGGTGCGCTATTGTAGGTCAAATAATAGCCGTTCCGGGGTTATTATACCAGAAAAAAGCGATAGACTGCAAGCGCATTCCACAAATTTGCTTACAATCTATCGCTAAATTATGAAGTGCATTCTATGCCGCGCTGTCATTTACGGGAACGGGCTTGGCGAAAAGTGTTTGGCCCATTGAGGCCGACGCGAAAAATCAATCTTAAAAAGCGATCGGTTCACCGCCGGAAAACAGCATCACAGCTTGATCATATCCTTCATGTCGTACAGCGCCGGCGCCTTGCCGGAGGCGATAAACGCCGCAGCCTTCAGCGCGCCGATGGCGAAAACACCCTTGGAACTTGCAGAATGCGAGAGTGTGATAATCTCATCCATGCCGCAGAACAAAACATCGTGCTCACCTGTGATGGTACCGCCGCGAATGGCGTGCATGCCGATTTCGTTGGGCTCCCGGCGCTTTCTGACCGCGTGACGGTCGTAGACCAGCTCAGGCTCGTAGGGCAGCGCCTCGGTGATGGCGTTTGCCAGCATGATGGCAGTGCCGGAGGGTGCGTCGATCTTTTTATTGTGGTGCTTTTCGATAATCTCCACATCAAAGCCCTTGCCCAGCACGGCGGCCGCGTGCTTTGCCAGCTCGCAAAGCAGGTTGACGCCCAGCGACATATTGAAGGTAAAGAAAACCGGCACGCTCTGAGCCGCCTCGTGAATCATCGCGATATCCGCTTCGCTCATGCCGGTGGTGGCAATGACGGCGGGAATATGGTG
>JAEWMM010000072.1 GCA_023457175.1 Bacillota bacterium
CCTTGGCATACAGGAACATAGAAATCATGATCACGACACCGGCCACATTCGTCAGAGTTCCCGGATGAACCAGCCCCAGACCGCCGCCTAACAGCACGATCCTTTCTATCGGGTTGAGGTTCTTGAAATACCAGCCCTGAACGCCCATCGACATGGCACAGACACCGAGCAGCGCAGTGCCGCAAACGTAGAGAATTTCAACGGTGGTGCCCTGCATCATAAATGCCGGCTCATAGCAGAAGCCAAAGGGCACAATAAATCCGGCAAAGCCGACCTTGCAGGCCTCGATAGCGGTGGTCATCGGGCTACAGTTTGCAATACCGGCTCCCGCGTACGCTGCCAGCGCAACGGGCGGCGTAATAGCCGACAGGCAGGCAAAGTAGAATACGAAGAGGTGTGCGGTCAGCATGGCCAAGCCCAGCTTGACGAGGGCAGGCGCCAGAATCGACGCAGCGATAACATAAGCCGCCGTTGTGGGCAGGCCCATGCCGAGCACGATGCAGGCCATTGCGGTGAATACCAGCGACATGAACAGGCTGCCGCCCGAGGCGGAGATCATCATATCGCCGAACACAACGCCGATGCCGGTCAACGAAACCATCGAGACAACGATACCGGCGCAGGCGCAGCCCAGAACAATCGACATAGCGCCAAAGCCCGACTTCTTCAGGGACGGCATAATCTCCCTAAAGGTAAAGCGCTTCTGCTTATCGAGCAGCATAATGATCGGCACCGAGTAAATGGCAAACAGCGCCGCGCGGGAGGGTGAAAGCTGGGCGCCCAGCAGGCAGTAGACGAGAACGGCAATGATCAGCAGATAGATCCAACCATCCTTGAGCACCTTTTTCGTAACCGGAATCTGATCCTCAGGCGTAGGCTCAATGCCGCCCTTTTCCGCCTGCGCAATAACAGAGAGAGCGCAGCCGACAAAATAGCAGATTGCGGGCAGCGTCGCGCATTTAACAATGGTCATGTAAGATTCCGCCGTAAACGCGACCATCAAAAAGGCGCCGGAGCCCATAACAGGGGGCAGAATCTGGCCGCCGGTTGACGCAACCGCTTCGACGCCGCCGGCAAATTCCGACTTATAGCCTCTGGATTTCATCAGCGGAATCGTAAAGGTGCCGGTGCCAACCACGTTGGCCACGGCCGAGCCGTTGATGGTGCCCATCAGAGCGGAAGCGATAACGGCAGACAGCGCCGGGCCGCTCTTGATACGTCCGGTCAGCGATATCGCGATATCGTTGATGAAGCCGGAGCAGCCCGAAGCTTCAAGAAACGAACCGAACATAACGAACATGAAGATAACCGTGGCGGAAACTGTCAGGCACTGGCCGAACAGACCGTCGCCCGCAACCGCCAAAAATTCGAAGATGCGCTTAAAGCTATAACCGCGGTGTGCGATAACCAGCGGCAGGTGCGGGCCTGCCAGCGCATACGCTGTGAATATCAGCGCCAGGCTCGGCAAAATCCAGCCGAGCGAGCGGCGCGAAGCCTCAATGACAATGACATATAAAATGCCGCCCGAGATGGAAGCCCAGATGGTTACAATGCCCATGCTTTCGTTCTGCGCAAGGCTTTCGACACGGCACATATAGGTGGCAAACCACACGAGCACGATCAGTGCAAGGTCAATAAAACGGCAAGTGGCGCGATAGATCTTGTTGCCCTTTAATACCTTTGTAAAAATATTATGGTCGGCAAGCGGCATGGTCAGCAGCAGTATGGTAATGGCAAAGCACATATGCGTGCCGCGCTGGCCTATTGCGTCCAGAAGGCCGAACTGCGCCGTATAGAGGTGGAATATGCTCATCAGAACAGCCACCACCGAGGCCGCCTTTATAAACGGATTAGTGCTGCCCTCTTCGACAGCTTTCATTACAGCAAGGTCACTGTCCAAACTGGCTATGTCAATTTCGGCCGGTGCATTGACATTTTCTTTTTTAGCCATATAAATCTCCTTAATCCATAAATCTCGACAATTACTACAATATTCGCCGATGCCGTCCGAAGCGCATCGCTCCGAACGGCATCTGAACTTAATTCGGAAATGTTGTTTTAAATTTTAGAGAGGGCAAAACTTATTTAATGAGGCCGGCGCTCTTGTAATAAGCCTCAGCGCCGGGATGCAGCGGAATGGGCAGATCGTTGCACATGAACGCCGCGTCGGTCATAGCAGTCATCGAAGCATGACCGGCAACCAGATCATCGGGATGGGTGTGCAGCGCCTCGACCATTTTGCCGACAAGCTCGTCGTCCATCGAAGCGTTGACCGCCACGAGGCACTTTACGCCGAAGGTGGGGATATCCTCAGCCTGATTATTGTAGGTGCCCGCGGGGATAACAGCCTTGTAGTAAGAGCCGTTGGCGGCAATAATCTTATCAAGGGTCTCTTCCTTATAAGCGAGCAGGTGCGAAGCCTTGATGTTGGTCAGGTTAAGGAAGCCACCGATCGGGATACCGGCAAAAGCGTGCGCAGCGTCATGGACGCCGTCGCCAACAGAGTCGGCACCTTCGGTCAGTCCGAGGTACTCAGAAGCGCCCGCGGTAACGCCCGCGGCCTGAAGACCGGCGTTTGCAGCGATAGCGGTCGCGGAAGCAGACGGGCCGATGGCAAGCTTCTTGCCGCCGAGCTCCTCGACATACTGCAGTTTGGAAGACTCAAGCACGATCCAGTTGGAAAGGGACGGGTAGGTGGCTGCGAGCGCACGGATATCGGCGCAGGCCTTGCCCTCAAACTTGCCGGTTCCGCTATAAGCCTCGAAAGCAACGTCGCCCGCGATCATGCCGAGATCGATTTCGCCGGCCTGAAGGTTAACGGTGTTGGCAGGGGAACCTGCGGAGGTCTCGGCATTGACCTTAACGCCGGGAACATTATCGTTGATGACCTTTGCGATGGTGCAGCCCACAGGGTACATGGTGCCGCCGGTATCAGCGGTACCGATCGTCAGAATGATGGTCTTGCCGGGAGCCGGCGCAGAAGAAGCTGCGGGAGCGGACGAACCTGCTGCGGAAGAAGCTGCAGGCGCCGTGCTGGACGAACCGCCGCAAGCGGTTGCCACAAGAATCATGGTCAATGCCAATGCAATTACGGAAATTTTCTTCATTATATTGGTCACTCCTATCTAAATTTCGCCCGGCAGATAAAGAGGCCAGCCCATCGGCTTGCGCGTGCCGATATACCGATATGTATAACACGCGTAAACAATATCAAAGCCGCCGCTCTGCCAGAGCACATGCCCACGAGACACGCCAATGTCTTTCTCTTTATCGATCTCCTTTCTGTCTCCTCCATCAAATATACAATTTAAATCCCCCAACTGTAC
>JAEWMM010000073.1 GCA_023457175.1 Bacillota bacterium
GTTTGGAACCTTTGATATGACCGCACACAAGGTTGGCGAGAATAGCGCCCTGCAAAGAATGATTCGCCTTGTGGCGTCGGCGGACGCAGGCAAGGCTAAAATTGTAGGCGTGGCGGACCGTTGGGCAACATGGATTGTTGTGGTTGCCCTTGCTTCGGCGGGCATTACATGGGCCGTCACAGGCGAGATTATCCGAGCCGTGACCATTCTCGTTGTGTTCTGCCCCTGTGCGCTGGTACTGGCAACGCCAACTGCGATTATGGCGGGCATCGGCAATGCCTCGAAATACGGTATCCTTATCAGTCAGGGAGATGCGCTGGAGCGGCTTGCTAAGGTCACACGCATTGCCTTTGACAAAACCGGCACGCTCACCTACGGCAAGCCGTCTGTGTCGCAGGTGGAAAGCTGCTCGACAGGCATTGATAAGGACAGGCTGCTGGAACTCACGGCCAGCGCCGAGCTGCGCTCTGAACACCCGCTTGGAAAAACGATTGTCGCACAATACCGGCAAGCGCATGGCCAATCCCCTGCGGAGCCGGAGGCGTTCCAGCTCCTGCCGGGACGCGGCGTTACGGCGACGGTGCATGGCTATGAAGTCTTTGCCGGGAACGAAGCTATGATAGCCGGCCACGGCCTTGCAATGCCGGATCAGCTTGCAAAGAGCGCCAACGCAGCCAAAGCCGTCGGCAACACGGTGCTCTATGTGATGGATAAGCAGCACCTGATTGGGATGATCGCCTTATCCGATACGTTGCGGCCCGACGCGGCGCAGACAATCAGAGAAATAAAAGCCACAGGAACTAAAACCATTTTGCTCACCGGGGATGCGCAACAAGCGGCGGACCATGTTGCGGGCATTGCAGGGATTACCGACGTGAAAGCAAGCTGCCTGCCCGAAGATAAGCTGGCCGCTATCCGGCAGTATCAGGCAAGCGGCGAACCCATCTGCATGGTGGGTGACGGCATTAACGACGCGCCCGCGCTTAAAGCGGCGCAGGTCGGCATCGCCATGGGCGGCATTGGAAGCGACATTGCCATTGAAGCGGCGGATATTGCGCTAGTCGGTGATGATATCCGGGAAATTCCGCATCTGATTCTGCTCTCCCGCAAGGTGATGAAAACCATCAACATCAATCTCGCGGCATCCATGATACTCAATTTTGTCGCCATTGCGCTGGGGATTACAGGTATCCTTAATCCCGTTGTGGGTGCGCTGGTACATAACGTGGGGTCTGTGGCTGTTATTATCAATTCATCATTATTATTAAAATGGAGGAAATGAAGATGAAAGAATGGTTATTGGCCGGATTGTTTTTGATTGTCGGGCTTGGAATGCTTATTGCCGGAATTGTCTATACGCGCAGGGAAAGGGATGATCCGGAATCGGTAAAGATTTATCGGGTGGTATGCATCATAGGAATGGCGCTGACAGTTGCGGCTGCCGCCTATCGGATTTTAATATAGCGCAAAATCAGCTTTAGCAACAGCAGGCGTATTTCTACAATGGATATATCCGGAAGCTTTCATCATCCGATGGAACCTTCCGGGTATTTATCATACTGTCTGCGGTGGTTGCTGCCGTGTGTAAAGCAAAGCGGCCGTAATCCTTTCCGGCATTGACGGCTTTTACGACAACGCTCCTCACCTGCATCCGAATGCAAGGCGGATTGAGCGTATCAAACGCGCTGGCAACAGCGTATTTTGCTTGGAATTTTTCAAAAAAAGCACCTGTCATTTTACGAACATGACAGGTGCTTTTTTGCAGGATTATTCTTGCGCCTCATTAAAAAGGCATTTTGCGAGCTTTGTGAACATTTGATCGCGGTACATGATCGCCTGTTTATCCTTACCGTCGGAATAATCATAAAAGCCGCAGCCGCTTTTTACGCCGAATCTCTTGTTATCAAAGCATTCTTTCAGCAGCGAGAAGCTGTCCTTTTCGTTGCAGAGATCCGCAAAGAGGTAGGACGCAATGTTATGGAAAATATCCAGACCACCCAAATCGGCAACCTCGAACGGTCCAAGGCAGGCATAACGGAAGCCAAGCGCATATTTCATGACGTCGTCAATGGCTTGGGTAGATGCAATTCCTTCCTCATAAATGTGCAGGCACTCACGCAGTACCGCGAATTGGATTCTGTTGAGCACAAATCCGGGTGCGTCGTTAACCATGACGGGCTTTTTGCCGACATTTAGCGCCATTTGATAAACGGCATCGGCGGCCTCCTGCTCGGTCAGTTCGCCTTTGATGACCTCTACCAGAGGAATGATGTGGGGCGGGTTAATCCAGTGCATGCCCGCAAAGCGCTGCGGATGTTTCACGGATTGTGCAATTTTCGTGATACTGAGCCCTGATGTATTACTGGCAAGGATCGCGTCTTCGGGCAAAATTTGTGAAACCTCCGCCCAGAATTGATGCTTTATGTCAAGGTTTTCAAGAATTGCTTCCACCATAAAATCGGTATTTTCAAAATCGCCGATGTTGTGGGTAAAGTGAATACGCGCCAGCAGCCGCTCGGCTTGGGTATCTGTCAGCAGACCTTCTGAAACCTCTGTTTCCAGATTGATGGACATTAAGCGCTTTGCTTTCTCCAAAGCTTCTGGGAACAGGTCATACAGAACCACGCTGTATCCATACTTTGCGAAGGTCTGTGCCATGGAGGCCCCCATAGTTCCCGCGCCTGCAATTGAAACATTTTTTATGCTTTTCATATAGACCCCTCTTTCTATGTCTTTTGACCCGCTTGACATGTTGCCACTTTTATTTCAAGCAAAATATGTGCCAATTTTTTACATGATATTCTTTAAAAAATAGCGTGTTATTAAAGATAATTTATTATAAAGCTCTAAAATAGAAAATAGAGTGTAATTTTTTCCGTACATATTGACTAATAACGAACGGGGCGGTATGATGGTTTTAAAAATCTGTAACAAAATGGAAGCGTTGCGATAACCAACGCTATTTATTTGACATAAGGAGAGCGTTATGGACGAAGCACTGCTGTTGGATATTCTTTTGAATTCGACGAATGAAGCGATTGTCATTGTGGATGAGAACGGCATTATCACCGAGCTAAGCAAAGCGTATACCGAATTTTTAGGGACTAAAAAAGAGGATGCGTTAGGTAAGCATGTTTCCGACGTCATTGAGAACACAAGGATGCATACTGTTTTGAAGACAGGAAAAGCCGAAATTGCGGATACACAGAGAATAAAGGGTCAGACCATGATCGCAACGCGGATTCCAATTTATAAGGACGGTAAAATTGTCGGAG
>JAEWMM010000074.1 GCA_023457175.1 Bacillota bacterium
TCACCGTCATGTTCTCGGTGTCGATCTCCAGCGTTTCGCCGGGCATCAGCGCAATGCCTTTGAGGTCGATATAATCATAGGCCGTCGTGCGCAGCGTCGGGGCAGATAGCGAAAACTGCGCGATAATCTGCGCCGTTCCCAAATTGACCAGATATTTCGGTCTTGCCCCTCCTGAGAATGCCGACTGAATCAAACAGCGCGCGGCCAGCGTGGCCGACAGCCTGCCGGTGACGTCATGCGCCGCTGAAAGCGTCGTGCGCTCCAGCTTCACAAGCGTGGACAGCTTCGCCTCCATACGGTGCGAGGACTTCACGTCGCAAATAAAACTGGTCGTGTCCCCGCCTGAAACATTGAATTTGCCCCTGTTAAAGCGGATCATTGCCCCGCCCCCTTATTCAAGGAATACCGTCAGCGTCCCCGCCTCAAATTTGGGCGTTGTCCCGGCCAGCACATCGAGCGCGGTGCTTAATGCACCATAATACAGCAGGTTGCCGCCGGTCGCAGCGTCGCGAATGCCAAGATAGGCGACGCGCCCCCACGAGCCGCCCGCCTCGGGGAACGTCACAACCGCCGAATTGGATACCGACGAGGACGTCCCGCTCGACGTAGCAGCCGAAAACGCCACCGGCACCCGCTCATAACCGACGCCGTTCACCTCGGTGCCCGAATCGCTCGCCCCGGGGTTTGTGGTGTAAAGTGCGAGGTAACAGGTGCTTGGAATGGTCGGCACAGTCCCGCGCAAAAACGCGTTGAGGGCTTGCCGCTGTAAGTAGTTGCTTGCTGGCATATCTAATTGACCTCCTTCCGGTGCCCGATCTGAATGTTATAAATCGGGCTGGTGCCGGTGTTTTTGATGCGGATTACACAGGGCGTGTCGGCGGTACCGCTGACCGCGATCTGCGCGTTCTGCTCGCTGCTGTTGATGATGAAGTCCGCCATATTGGGCTGGCTCAACGCGAACGGAAAGCCCGAAAATGCAATTTGAAAGCCCTGTGTCGACTGATTCGGCGACAGCACAATCTCCCCATCCGGCGACATGTCATAAATGCGGTCGGGCATCGAGAGAATAACCAGCTCGCCGGAAGTAGAAAGCCATTTGGCGATGGCCTCCACTTTCAGCTGCAGCGCCGCGCGGTTGTGTTCAATGAGCATGCAGTCCATGAGAATCTGACGCTCGGCATAGGTGCCGTCGGTCTGGCGCGTCACACCGTTGCGCCCAGCAATGGTCAGCAGGTTCACTCGCTTTGCCGGTTTTAGCAGGTTCGTGATCCGCTGCACAATAATCCCCTTTGACGAGGCGCTCTCACCCCTGAATGTAAAATCATTGACCATTAAGTCAACCCCCTCCCGCGCTTTTCACGCTGGATTTTCCGATGCAATGCCGTTGCAATCTTGTCGATGTCTGCCTCTTCCCGCACAATGATGGTGTCGGCCAGCTTTGCGATATTGACGCCGCCCTCCTGCCCGTAGCCTCTGGCCTCGTCAGCTGTCAGCACCCGCTCACCCTCGTGCAGTTCCGCAACATAACCGTCATACGGCACATAAGAAAGGCCGGTTGCATGGCTGCCGTCGATGTCGTCGCCCTCGCTCATTTGAGATTTCCCGCTACGCCAGAACGCCAGCTTGTCGGCCAGCCAAGAAACTTTTTCACTCACCCAGCTGACAATGCCCTCCCACACGCTTTTCAGGCCATCCCACAGCGCATTAAAGAGCCTTTCGCCGACATCAAACAGCAGCGAAAATCCCAGCTCAAAGGCTTTGATAAGGGCTTGCAGCAACAGCGGCACCAGCTGAACAATGCCATCCCACAAGGATTTCAGCAGGTTTTTAATCTCCGTCCAAAAGCTCGACCAGTCCCCTTTGAACAGGGCGGCGAATGCCCGAAACAGCGCCATGAGGACATTGAGCGCCGTGTCAATAATGACCTTGACGCCCTCCCACAGCGGCTTGACAATTGCGATGATCTCGCCACCGTGTGCTTTCCAAAAGGCGCTCATTGCATCCATAAAAGCCTTAATGACTTCTAAAACGGTCGCCGCCAACTCTTGCACCCACTCCCAAAGGGAAGAAAGCGCCGCCATGACGGCGTCTATCGTTTCTTGGTTGCTTGCCGCCCATTCGGCCCATGCTGCAATGAGCTGCGCAATAAAGTTGACCACAATCGAAACACCCGCCCCGATCAGGTCAAACGCCTTGCCCACAACCTTTTGAATAATCGGCATGTTGGAAAGCACCCAGTCCGCCGCCTGCTGAATCATGGGCATCAGCTTGACGCCGATTTGTGTGGTGACCGCTGCAAAAGTGCGCTTCACGTCGTCGATGGTATCGCCCAGCACAACGCCCGCCGTCACGGCTTCATCCGACATAACCAGCCCCAAATCGTGGGCGCGTTCCCGCAACTGTTCGATGCCCTCCGCGCCATTATTGAGCATTGGCATCATTTCAATGCCCGCTTTGCCGAACAATTCAGTCGCAAGGCGGGCTTTTTCGGTACCGTTCTCCATCTTGGCAAGGGCTAAAATAGCCTCGTTGGTCATCTGCTCTTGGCTTTTTAGCTTGCCGGTGCCGTCCTGCCACGAAAGCCCCAGTTGTTCAAACATGGCTTGCGCATTTTTGCTGCCTCCGGCGGCGGCATCCATCTGCTGCGTCAGTGTCTTGACGCCTACCTGCAGCTTTTCAACGTCCATACCATTCTGGCCGAGAATATAATCCCACTCCTGAAAAGCCTGCTTCGAGACGCCAATCTTGGCGGACATTTTATCCACCCGGTCGGTGGCCTCGGCAGATTTCATCGCCATGCCGTACATCGCCGCCGCACCGGCAGAGGCCGCAGCCCCCACCGCCACCGCTGCACCCGCCACAGCCTTGACCCCGCCGCCGATGGAATCCATCAGCCCCTTGGCCTTGCCGTCGGTCTGACTGATGCTGTTGAGTGCCTCCTTGTTATCGACCAGAATTGTGCCAAACAGTTTAAACAGTTCCACAGCATCACCTCGCCATGCTCAAAATAGACTTCACGTCTGCTAAAATATCCGCTTCATTGCGGGTGTCCGCCCGTGCCGACAGGCCGCGCTTGAATTCCTCAAACGGCATGTGCTGATAGCCCGCCACCCAGCGCTGGCGCAGAAAATCCTCTTCGCGTTCCTGCATGGCATGGCGGATCAGCCGCAGCCCATCCCCGGACGGCATCGCCATAATAAACGCTACTTCGCGATAGCGGCAAAGGACGAGGTCGAGGACTTCGGTGTAGTCAAGCCGCCCAGCAACGTAAAAAAACCGGCGAGGTTGTTTTCCTCCGCCAGTGCCTTGATGTTTTCCGCCAGTTCCATCAACGGAAGGTCGCGCACTTCCTCGGGTGTTATTTCAAACGGCCCAGCGAGGAATTCATAAATGCGCCCCTCCGCCTTTTTGGATACAAACAGTTCCAACACCTTCATAAACGCCTGCGCGCCGATTTCGTCTTTAGATAGCTTTCCATCATTGGCCAGCTGTGCAAGGGTCTTCACCTCGTCTTTAAGCTGCAAGTCTGAGACTATCCGCAGCGC
>JAEWMM010000075.1 GCA_023457175.1 Bacillota bacterium
CATGCGCTGCGCTTTTACATGTGCAATGACCAGATGAATGAAAAGTTTTACGCCATGACCATCAAGGTCGACGCGCCGATTAACGACGCCAAGAACCTTGACCTTTACCGCAACATTCTCTTTACGCTGCACCCCAGAGAGGCTTAAAAAATGCACCGGCAAATTTTTGCCGGTGCATTTTTGTCAGGCGGCGGGCAGCGACGAAAACAGCTCGGTGTAATGCGACATTTGTTCCCGCTTTGAGCGCTCATAGGCCGCCCGTGCGTCCTGCACAATTGAGTCGTCGGCGCCTATGGCAGCCAGCGCGGCCGACATCCTGAGCAAAATAGCCTCGGACTGTGTGTCGCTTTCTTTCTCAATCTCAGCCGCGCGCGGCAGATATTTTTCCATCAGCGACGGCAGCGCGGCTGCGCGTTCACCGGGCGGAATACCCAGATATTCTGAAAGCGCTTGATCTGCCAGTTCGCCAAAGGCGCGGACGTTACGGTCTTTAAGCGCAAACAGCTCCTTGACGTAGGGCTCCGCAGCCGTCAGCTTTTCATCCTCGGTGGGGGGCTTGTGCACATAAGGCGCGGAACTTTCGTCATCCACCGGATAAAGCAAGGCGTGGGCCGAAGGGTCGGGCAGCGAGTCTCCTGACGACTCGGATGAATCCGGTTCACCCCCCTCGGCGGGTGGGACGGGGTTGGTCAGCGGCTCGTCCATAACAAAACGGGGCGAGGTGCTGCTGCTCTGCGAAGCGACGGATTGGGATTGGGACTGAGATTGGGATTCGGGCGGCGGCTTAGAGCTGGCAGGGGGCTCCGGGGGTTCGGCAGGCAGGCTGGTCACAGGCGTTTTAGCCATGCGCAAGACCTGCGTCAACTGCTCATCCTGCCCCAGATACGCTGCCGACAGCGTGACAAGCAGCAGCGTGAGAACGAGAATCATGGCACGAAGCATTCAATATCCTCCCTAGATGCAATCGGTAACGGTAAAGCTCATACCCTTTCATTCTACCCGCGCCGGAAAAACGTTATTCAAATATAGCCGATTAACTTCAAAAGCACCCATGTATTTGAGAGAATATTTTTTTAATGCGGGTCGGACGGCCAAGGCAGCTGGCTTAGGTGGCGGGGACAACGCAGCCAAACGCAAAACAGAACGCCAAGGCACCTGTTTTTTAGCTGTCGGACTACAAATCAAAACCACCAGATGAACTGGTGGTATGCACCAGCCCTAAAAGGGCATATTGCCGGCTCGCCTCTTAAGAGGCCCTGAAAATTCCCCCAAGCGCATCACATGCACTGCGACTGCTAAAGCAGTGAACTTTGTAAGCCTTTTGTTTACAATGAGCCAATCTATTGTCATTCGCTTCGCTCAATGCTTAAAGCTAAAGCATACGTGGGGTCCTCCACCGGCAGAGCCGGTGGTTTCCAGTATAAAAAAAGCTGGGGGCCGGTCAGGTTGACCGGCCCCCAGCGGTTGCAGCAATTTAATTAATAGGCTTTTCCCCAAGTGACCATAACGTCCGCCTTTTTACCGCAGATGGGGCAGATATCCCCCAAATGCTCCTGCTCAAAGGGCATGCAGCGGGAGGAGAGCCCGGCCCTGTCCTTCATGGCCAGCTCGCACTCAAGGCTGCCGCACCACATGGTTTTTAAGAAGCCGCTCTTTTCGGCCGCAAACGCCATAATCTCCTCCATGCTCGTGGCTGAGAAGGTTCTGTTCTCGCGGTTTTCAAGCGCCAGCTGGTAGATGCCGTCGCGCACCTTTTGCAGCAGCACGGGAATCTGCGCATTGAGCTCGGAAAGCGAAATAAAATGCTTCTCACGGTTGTGCCGGGTAACGACGACGCACTGCCCCTGCTCAATGTCCTTAGGGCCAAGCTCAATACGCAGCGGAACGCCCTTCATCTCATACTCGGCAAATTTCCAGCCGGGAGAATTGTCGGAAGCATCTAGCTTGACGCGGCAGACGCCGGTCAACTGCTGCCTCAATTGCTCGGCAGCTTCAAGCACGCCGGGCTTGTGCTGGGCAACCGGCACAATCACCGCCTGCCACGGCGCGACGGCGGGCGGCAGCACAAGGCCGTTGTCGTCGCCGTGCGTCATGATAATGGCACCGATGATGCGGGTGGACATACCCCAGGAGGTTTGATGCGGGTATTGCAGCTTGTTGTCGCGGCCCTGGAACGTGATATCAAACGCCTTGGTAAAGCCGTCGCCAAAATAGTGGGACGTGCCCGATTGCAGCGCCTTACCGTCATGCATCATGGCCTCTATCGTGTAGGTGCGCTCGGCGCCCGCAAATTTTTCTTTATCGGTCTTTCTGCCCTTGAGCACTGGAATGGCAAGAAATTCCTCGCACAGCCGCGCATAGCAGTCGAGCTGCCGCTCGGTCTCCTGCATGGCCTCCTCGGCGGTTTCGTGGATGGTGTGCCCCTCCTGCCACCAGAATTCGGCGGTGCGCAAAAACGGGCGGGTGGTCTTTTCCCACCGGCAGACCGAGCACCACTGGTTATAGAGCATGGGCAGATCGCGGTAGGAGTTGCAGACCTTTGCAAAATGCTCGCAGAACAGCGTCTCGGAGGTGGGGCGTACGCAGAGGCGCTCGGTAAGCGCTTCGGTACCGCCGTGGGTCACCCACGCCACCTCGGGCGCAAAGCCCTCTACGTGATCTTTTTCCCGCTGCAAAAGGCTTTCAGGGATGAACATGGGCATCATGACGTTTTCGTGCCCGGTTTCTTTAAACATGCCGTCGAGCAGGCCTTGGATATTTTCCCAGATGGCCGTGCCGTAGGGGCGCACGATCATGCAGCCGCGTACGCTGGAATAGTCGGCGAGATCGGCCTTTCTGACGATATCGGTATACCACTTGGCAAAGTCGACATCCATTGGTGTGATGTCCTCCACCAGCTTCTTTTTATTATCCGCCACTGTCAATTTTCCTCCTTAAAGCGCCATATACCCAATTATTATACGTTTTGGCATAGCAAAAAGCAAGACGCCCATTGCAGAAAACCCGTCTTTCGGTGAAAGACGGGTTTTAAAAGGGTACCGCGGGTTTACAGCAGATTGCCTTATCACTAGAATTGATAACGCCGTCTTACTTGCATGTGGTTGAACTTAAAGGTTGCCTACCATCAAAATAATAAGTTCAACCGCGATAATTACGCCAGGGTCTCTTCGATGAAATGCACGATGTCGCCAACCGTTTTGATGTTCTCGATGGCTTCGTCAGGAATTTCGGTATCGAACTCGTCTTCAAGGCTCATGACGAGATCGACGATATCCAGCGAATCTGCGCCGAGATCATCAACGATTGAGGAGTCTGGGGTGATAAGATCCTCATCGATATCCAATTGCTCCGCAAGGATATCCCTTACCTTATCAAAAATCATTTTGGTTCCTCCTTAGGATGATAGACGCTTGTCAGATGTGTTTAGGCGTCCTTTGCTTTGTACGTGAACATAATAGCGGTTTTCTACTGGCTTGA
>JAEWMM010000076.1 GCA_023457175.1 Bacillota bacterium
TGTCCAGTTCCAAGAGATAGGTAAGTAAATAGTATGAGGACATAGGTAAGTCCGGCATATTAAAATATACAGGAGATTAAGTGAAAGGAATCACCTGTATGGCTTGGAAGGAGACCTGTGTCTTGGAACAACGAATAGAATTTATTAAAGAATATCTAAAGAGCGAGGGTAACTTTAAAGAGCTATGCGTCAAATACGGGGTATCAGAGAAAACCGGTCATAAATGGAAGAATCGGTTTCTTCAATACGGCTTCACGGGCCTGAGCGACCAAAGCAAGGCCCCTGAAAGCTCACCTAACCAGCTGGACGAAGATACCGTTATTCGCCTTATCAAGCTGCGTACGGCACATCCTGCCTGGGGCGCTAAAAAGCTGGCTATCTTATACGCCAAAGCTTATCCGGGCTCAAACGCGCCTTCACAAAGCAGCATCTATCGTGTGCTCGGCAAAGCAGGGCTGATTAACAAGCGTCATATCCGCCCTGTGAGGCCGGATGTTTCCCGGCTGCGTAATCGCATCCCCGCAACTGAACCCAACGATGTCTGGACGGTTGACTTCAAGGGATACTGGTATTCGAACGGTGAGCAATGTCTCCCACTGACAATACGTGATTTAGCCAGCAAATATATTCTCGATATTCGCCTTATGCAAAGCGGTACGGCAGACGCAGTCAAGGCTGTGTTTGAGAAGTTATTTTTCAAGCATGGCCTGCCTAAGGTTATTCGCAGCGACAATGGCACGCCCTTTGCCACATCAAATAGTACACTTGGACTGACAACGCTTTCGGCATGGTGGATTTATAACGGAATTCTTCCTGATAGGATTGATCCCGGCTGTCCCACTCAAAATGGTTCGCATGAACGTATGCATGCCGATCTAAGTCGCGAGATTCAGGGGAAGATACCCGGCGGTATTACCGCCAACCAACAAGCAATTGACCTTTGGGTGGAAGAATACAACAATATCAGACCGCACGAGGCGCTCGGGTTGCGTACACCCGCCGAAATTTACCGAAAATCTCAGACTGAATACTGTGGTACGCCCGATGATCTGGATTATCCAATCACTTTTATGAAAAGGAGAATCAATAAGCATGGCTTTGTTACGCTTCACAAAACGCCTATAGCGGTAAGCAGCTCGTTGCGAGGACTAACCGTGGGATTGCAGCCTTCAGACTCAAAAGAGTATCTGGTATGGCTTGCTGATTTCCCACTAGGAACCCTCAGCACAGAAACATATTGCTTTTCTGCATTAGAAAAATTAGAATAAGTAAAAAGCAAAAAGGCTTACTCTTTTCTAAAACTGACTTACCTATCTCTTGGTACAAATCACTTACCCATGTCTTGACTGTTCACACGCGCAGGGACGAATCCCCACCCCCAACCCCCTGGCCCCCACAGGGGACCGAGGGGAACGGCGGAGCCGCAGCGGGCATACATGCCGCCCGCTGCGATCAGTGCAGCCGTTCGACCGCGAGCGCGCATATATGCGAGCAGTCAGAGCCCCCAAACCCCTCAAGGGGCTTAAAGTATACGGTTATTGGTGATTATATGCCCCACGTGAAAGTATTAGCTTCCCACGCACCGTTAGTTGGGCGCGCATCCAGATTTGTTACGTGATTATGCGCGCCAATTGGGTTGTTTGGCCTCTTGGGGCATGGCGGCGCTTCCATCGCGCCGCCATGCGGGTAAAGTATGGCTTTAACAACAGTCTCAACGCCGCGCTCTGATTTTAGAGCGCGGCGTTGTTTAATTGCTTTAGAACGAAAAGCCCATCTTTTTATAAACCTTGTCGCGGGTGCGCTGCGAGAATTTCATCGCCTTCTGCACACCGTCGGTGTAGCAGCTCTCAAGATAAGCCCGGTCGGCCATCAGGCGGTCAAATTCCGCCTTGACCGGCGCCAGCGTGTCGGCCACCGTCTCGCCGACCGCGACCTTAAAGTCGCCGTAGCCCTTGCCCTCAAATTCACGCACAATCTCCTCGTCGCTCTTTTTGGTGAAGGCCGAATAAATGGTCATGAGGTTTGAAATACCCTCCTTGCCTTCGCCGCGATGAATGCCGCTGCCCGAATCGGTGACGGCGCTCTTAAACTTTTTTATAATCGTGTCGCGCGAATCGAGCACCGCGACATACGACTTGGGGTTGGGGTCGGATTTGCTCATCTTTTTCGTCGGCTCGGTCAGTGCCATAATCTTCGCCCCCGCCTTAGGGAACAGGCACTCGGGCATCGTGAATACGTTACCCATCACGCCGTTCACGCGCTGGGCAATGTCGCGGGTCAGCTCGACATGCTGCCGCTGATCCTCGCCCACCGGCACATAGTGCGCCTGATAAAGAAGAATATCCGCCGCCATCAGCGTGGGGTAGGTAAACAGCCCTGCGTTGATATTGTCGGCGTAGCGGGCCGATTTATCCTTGAACTGGGTCATGCGCGACAGCTCGCCAAACTGGGTGTAGCAGTTTAACGCCCACATCAGCTCGGTGTGGTGCGGGTTATGGCTCTGAATAAACACAATGCTGCGCTGCGGGTCGACGCCGCAGGCCAGCAGCATGGCATAGGCCTCCAACGTATTTTTGCGCAGCGCGGCAGGGTCCTGCCGCGCGGTGGTGGCGTGCAGGTTGGCAATCATGAACAGGCAGTTATACTTCTCTTGAATCTCGGCCCAGTTTTTGACCGCGCCGAGGTAGTTGCCGATTGTTATCAGCCCGGAGGGCTGAATGCCCGAGAGCACAATTTTTTTCTTTTCAATGGGCTGCTGGGTACTGATTTCTTCAGCCATGGGTCTCACCCTTTCTGTTTGGTGCAAATTTGTTTCTCAGATTAGTATAGCGGCGGCAAAATCACATTGCCGCCGCAGGCTGAGCTGCTTGTTATTTAAACCACTCGTAGGTCAGCTTTCCCAATATGTCCACACCCTTGACAATCTGCTCGTCGCTCGGGGTGGAATAGTTCATTCTAAAGCCGTTGTTGGGCCGATCGGCGTCCACCGCGAACGCAACGCCGGGCACACAGTAGACACCGCGCTTGATCCCCTCCTGCACAAAGGGGTAGGAATCCATGCCCTCAGGCAAAAACGCCATGACAAACAGCCCGCCCTCCGGCCGGTTAAATAAAACCGACGGGTGGAATTTCTTCTCCATCTCGCCGAGCATGATGTCGCACTTTCTGCGGTAGATTTCGCGGGTGTGGTCAATATGCGCCTGATAGTCATATCGGGTCATGTATTCGTTGACAATGTACTGGAACAGTACGGTGGAATGCACGTCGGTGCACTGCTTGGCAACGGTAAACCGGCTGGTGAGCGCCTTGTTGAACACGACAAAGCCCAAACGGAACGCCGGCGCCATCACCTTAGAAAAGCTGCCCGCATAGACAACCCGGCCGTCGGTATCCAGTGCTTTGATCGGCTTTTTACTCTCACCCGCAAAGCGCAGCTCGCTATAGGGGTTATCCTCAAAGATCATGACATCGTACTGGCGGCACAACGCATAGACCTTTTGACGCTTCTCGTCCGACATGGTAATGCCGGTCGGGTTCTGAAAGCTGGGGATCGTATACAAAAAACGCACATTGCTGTTGGCTTTAAGCGTCTGTTCCAGCGCTTGGACGTCAAAGCCGTCGTGCTCGACCGGTACGCCGACCAGCTTGGCCCCGTAGGAACGGAAGGTGTTCAGGCAGCCGACAAAGGCGGGCTCCTCAGTCAGAATAACGTCGCCGCGGTTGACCAGCACCTTGGTGGTCAGATCGGCCGCCTGCTGCCCGCCTGAGACGATCAGCAGCTCGTTTTCTTCAAAGTCGATGCCCTCAGCCTCGGCAAGATGCTTTTTCATCGTCTCGCGCAGCGGGGTATAGCCCTCCGACAAGCCGTACTGCAACACCGAGCCGGCGTCCTCTTTAAACGCCCGTGCGGTTATTTCGGCAATGGCATTGACGGGGAACGACTCCGCCGAGGGGTTGCCGCCGCCGAACGCAATCATGTCAGGGTCCTTCGCCAGCTTAAAAAGCTCCCGGATAATCGAGCCTTGAACGCCGTTCATATTGTCCGAAATCGTGTATTGCATGCCAAACACTCCTTAAATCATTATTTTCCGTGATGGGGCGACGCGCTGATCACCTTCATCGCAGCGGCTACCTGCCGGGTAATTTCGACCTCGTTGCTGTTTCCCAATTGCTCCATCTTGACAAACAGCGCGCCCGCATCGCTTACAACATATTGCGGCGGCAGGTTATTGAGCGCCAGAGCGATCACATCCTCACGGCACTGGTCGCAGGTGCAGCCGGTGTGCTTCTTCCACAGTCTGTCTGCCTTAGCCTCTACGAGTGTTTCCATCACATTGCGATACATTTTGCTGTCAAGGTCTCCTAAGTTTCTATTTTGCAGCTTCAAGCTTTTTAATGCCGGCGTCAATACGCGCAAGCGTATCGGCCTTGCCGATAGCGGCCGAAATCTCGATGCCGCCGCCGGGGGTAAACTGCTTACCGCTGACCGCGACGCGCAACGGCCAAAGAACAATACCGTTTTTGCAGCCCAGCTTTTCGATGAGGGCAAACAACGCCTCGTGTATATTTGCAACCGTAAAGTCCTCTATACCTTCAAGAACGGGGCGCACCTGCTTGAGGGAATCGAGCGCGACCTCGGGATCGGTCTTCATCTTCTTCGAGGTATAAAGCGCGAGATCGTAGTCGGGCAGCGCGTCGATAAAGTCGAGCTGCGCGGGTATGTCGCCCAGCACCTCGCAGCGGGGGTGCAGCGACTCGGCCAGCAGCGCAAAATTGACATCCTCACGCTGAACAGCCTGCTTCATCCACGGCAGCGCCGCCTCCAAAAACTGCTCGGGCGACATGCGGCGGATATATTCGGCGTTGACATAGTTGAGCTTGATCGGGTCAAAGATCGCCGGAGACTTTGACACGTCGTAGATCGAGAAATCCTTCTTCATCTCATCGAGCGTCATAATCTCCTGCCCGCCGCGGGGGCTCCAGCCGAGCAGCGCAATATAATTGAGCACCGCTTCTTTTAAATAGCCCTTGGCGACCAGGTCTTGATAAGAGGCGTCTCCGTTGCGCTTCGAAAGCTTCTGGGTCGCATCCTTCATGACCGGCGGGCAGTGCAGATATTTGGGAATCTGCCACCCAAAGGCCTGATATAACAGATTATATTTGGGTGCGGACGACAGATATTCCGTACCGCGGATGACCGTCGTGATAGCCATGAGATGGTCGTCCACGACGTTGGCAAAGTTATAGGTGGGCATGCCGTCGGCCTTGATGAGCACCTGATCGTCCAGCGTGCTGCACTCGACGGTAATATCCTCACGAATCTCGTCGTGGAAGGTGACGGTGCCGCTGTCGGGAATGCGCTGCCGGATAACGCAGGGGATGCCCGCCTTGCGTTTTTCCTCAATCTCCTCCTTGGAGAGCGACAGGCAGTGGCGGTCATACTTTGGGGCGATATTCGAAGCGCGCTGCAGCGTCTTCATCTCGTCAAGGCGCTCCTTGTCGCAGAAGCAGTAATAGGCGTCGCCCTGCTCGATGAGCTGCTGCGCATATTTTTCATAGATGCTCTTTCGCTCCGACTGGATATAGGGGCCGACTGGGCCGCCCACATCGGGACCCTCGTCCCAGACCAGACCGGTCTCTTTAAGCGTCTGATAGATCACATCCATGGCGCCTTCGACAAAGCGTTCCTGATCGGTGTCCTCCACCCTGAGTATGAAGACGCCCGAATCTGAGGCTTTGGCGGCAAGATAGGCATAAAG
>JAEWMM010000077.1 GCA_023457175.1 Bacillota bacterium
GGATGCCAGTATTAGTCGGTTCGCGCCGTCAGTGACGGCGGACAGGAGCCCGGATTTACCGCGCCGTCCCACCTGCAATACCGGCGGGGCACAGCCGCTTAAAACACCGTTTTCCTTACGACGTCAATAACTTTCATTATAGAATAATGCCGCTTGAATGTCAACGCTGCTTTTGCAGCTTCGGCTGCATCTTTACCGGCAATCGTCTGCCTGAGCCGCTTAAATAAAAACCGAAGCAGGCTTTGCCGCACCGGGTCGCCGATTCAGCCGAAATGCCGCCCGCAGGACAAACGCTCTGCAAAAGAAAAGGCAGCCGGATTTTATCCCCCGCTTTAACCGTTGCGCCGGTTATTCCAACGACATATCAAAGGGTTGATGGCGGGCGAATTACCTGTCCGGCAGGGCCGGGCAGCAGCGCATTTTGCTTAAAGCGCAATGCAATGACAGAAAATCCGCCGGGATGTCAACCTTTCAACGCGTTATGCGCGTTAAACCTTCAACTCGGCCTTTACGCCGAGAAGCGCCTCGTTGGATTTGAGCATCGGCCCGATATGGTCGCGCAGATACTCGGCCACCTGCTCGGGGGCACGCCCCACAAACAGCGCGGGGTGCATCACCTGCGACAGCTCGTCCATTGAAAGCCCGAACGCAGGGTCGGCAGCGATGCGCTGCAAAAGGTCGTTTTGACCGCCCTCCTCCTTGACGACGCGGGCCGCCGCCAGCGAGTGGGTGCGCAGCCGCTCGTGCAGCTCCTGCCTGTCGCCGCCCTTCTTGACCGCCTGCATCATGATGTTCTCGGTCGCCATAAACGGCAGTTCGGCCATGACACGGGCCTGAACAACCTTGGGGTAGACCACCAGCCCGTCGCAGACGTTGAGCATAATCTGCAAAATGGCATCCACCGCTAAAAATGCCTCACTGATCGCGATGCGCTTGTTGGCCGAATCGTCGAGCGTACGCTCAAACCACTGCACCGACGCGGTCAGGGCAGGGTTTGTGCTGTTTGCAATCACATAGCGCGCCAGCGCGCAGATGCGCTCGGAGCGCATGGGGATGCGCTTATAGGGCATGGCGGAGGAACCGATCTGTTGTTTCTCAAACGGCTCTTCCATCTCTTTAAAGCTTTGCAGCAGGCGCATATCGTTGGCAAATTTAGAGGTCGACTGCGCAATGCCCGACAGCACGTCCATCACCTGAGCGTCCACCTTACGGGAGTAGGTCTGCCCTGACACCGGAACGATCTGCTCAAAATTCATCTCACGCGCGATAAATCTGTCCACCCGCTTTATTTTGTCCGAATCGCCGCCGAACAGCTCGACAAAGCTGGCCTGCGTGCCGGTTGTGCCCTTGCTGCCCAGCAGCTGCAGGCTATTGATGCGGTGCTCGACCTCGGCGAGGTCCATCATCAGCTCGTTGATCCACAGCGTGGCGCGCTTGCCGACGGTGGTCAGCTGCGCGGGCTGAAGATGGGTATAGGCCAGCGCGGGCTGATTTTTGTGCTGCCCGGCAAAATCGGCCAGCAGCGCGATGACGTTGATGAGCTTTCGGCGTACAAGACGCAGCGCCTCGCGCATGACGATGATGTCGGTGTTGTCGCCGACATAGCAGCTGGTGGCGCCCAGATGGATAATGCCCTTTGCACCGGGACACTGAACGCCGTAGGCATAGACATGGCTCATAACATCGTGGCGGACAAGGCGCTCACGCTCCTCGGCCACCTCGTAGTTGATATTGTCCTTGTTGGCTTCAAGCTCGGCGATCTGCGCGTCGGTAATAGCCAGCCCCTCAGCCTGCTCAGCCTTGGCCAGCGCAATCCATAGCCTGCGCCAGGTGCGAAATTTCATCTCAGCCGAAAAGAGATACTGCATTTCCTCGCTGGAATAGCGCGTGGAAAAGGGGCTTTCAAATTTTTCGTACAATACTATTGTCCTCCTCCTGGGTTTGTTTTAAAAGAAAGATAACAAATATTTTGCCGCCGGCGCATCGCCCAAAGGCCGCAGATTTGATTTTAAAAACAACCCTGATATCACTCATAAGATTTTACTACAAAATGCCTCTCACAGCAACATTTGCATAAAATTTTACCGTTTGAGCAGCCGTTATTCGTTCAAACCCAAAATATAGTCAAACAACTTAAAAACAGACCTGTCTTGGCGGTCTATTTTGCGTCTGACCGCGTTGTCGTCCTTAGATGAGCGCCGGGCCCGCCTGCGTTCCTTCGCTTTGTGAGGCGCAAAATATCCGCGCTAATCCTGCATCTGACTTCAGGTTATTTGATTATAGTTTATACAAATATTTTACCCCGCCTGTTTTGGCGGGGTAAAACTGGAAAAGGGAACCCTTTGTCCCCTTTGGGCCCAGAGGGCGGCTTGCCGCCCGCGATTCTTCTTTAATGTGACACCGATCGGCCTAAAGATCATAAAACTTTCTAAGCCACTCCACCGCATGGCCCGAATCGACGCCGGATTCTACATCAGATAATGCCGTACTGACGCTGGGACCAATCTTGACCAGGTGATCGGCCGGACTTTGAGGCTGTCTGACCGGACTTGCAGTTATACCAAGCTCCGGCGGTATATCCATGCGCGCGGCGTTGGATCGCGCCGCCCTTCCCTGCGGGGTCTCGCTTCGATCAACACGCTCAAAAATGGCGTGATCTTGTACCGGTTGACCGGCAACTCCGTTTGCCGCTTCAGCGCGGGATGCGATGCCCCTGTCCGCGATAATGCTGCTCAACGGGGCAGTATCCGCGGCACCCTGCATGATGCTTTGCCGCGTCGCCTCCCAGCGCGCCGCGTTCTCAACCGCGCTCTCCTCCGGTGCTGCGCCTTCCTCCGCCCGTACGTCGCTGTCCGATATCGGGCTTTGCTGCGCGGCTGCATCCGGCACCGGGTGGCCGGGTATCCGCTCGGCCGCTTCGGCGCGGGACGCGATGCCCCTGTCCGTGATAATGCTGCTCAACGGGCAGCGTCCGCGGCACTCCGCATGATGCTTTGCCGCGTCGCCTCCCAGCGCGCCGCGTTCTCAACCGCGCTCTCCTCCGATGCCGCGCCTTCCTCCGCCCGTACGTCGCTGTCCGATATCGGGCTTTGCTGCGCGTCTGCATCCGGCACCGGGTGGCCGGGTATCCGCTCGGCCGCTTCGGCGCGGGACGCGATGCCCCTGTCCGCGATAATGCTGCTCAACGGGGCAGCGTCCGCGGCACTCTGCATGATGCTTTGCCGCGTCGCCTCCCAGCGCGCCGCATTCTCGACCGCATTATCCTCCGGCGTCACACCGGTCTGCGCGCCTTCCCGCTCCGCTTCCTCCGCTATTCCGCTGTCCGAGATCACGCTGTCGAGCGTGCCGCTGCCCGGTATGATAACGCTTGGCAGGGGATTGCCCGGTATGATACGCCCCGGTACGACGAGACTTGGCATTCTGCCCGCGGCAATCTCCTGACGCACGCCGCCGTTGGACGTTGTAGCCGCCTGAGGCAGATTGGCCGGCGGCATGCTAAACGAAACGGGCTTCATCACCGCCGCGGCCCTTTGCTCAAAAGGCGCTGCGTCGCTCTGTTCAATACCGGCGCAGGTTCGCTTAATGCCGTACCAGGTAGCCTTATCAAGCACGCCTGTGACCGGCAGGTCAAAAATGTATTGGAAGGTGCGTATCGCCCGCTCACAGGGCGGGTCAAAGTCGGGGTTGTCGGCGTCAAGCAGCGCAATGGCCGGGTAGTTTTGCCCGATGCGATTAAGCTGGCGCTTGATGGTGCAGATATCGTCCCCCGACGCGCCGCACATCAGCGGGGTACCCAAAAAGCGCTCCCGTTCGCCATGGCGGGGCGCATTTTCGATAATTACAATATCCTCTCCGTAATATTTTCTTAGAATATCATAAGCGGTATATCCTTTTTGAGCCATGACAACCGCGTCGTTCTGACATAAAACACCGCTGCCGACGG
>JAEWMM010000078.1 GCA_023457175.1 Bacillota bacterium
TGTGAACGGGCCCCGGGGGGGGGGCGCCGCCGGGGGGGGCGGGGGGGGGGGCGCTGCGTCGGGCGGCGCTGCGGATGCCGGTTGTAAAACCGGCTGCATCGGCTCCGACGCTTTTACCGGCGCCGCCATCGGGGTCGCCGCAGGCTCAGGCCGTACAGCAACAGCGGGCGCGGGGGCTGCGGACGCCGAAAAGCTTGTGCTGCGCAGCGCTGACTCGATCGCTTCAATGCGCTTAAGTAACGCTTGATGGCCGGTACGGGCCACCGGCTCGCACAGCGTCACGAGCGAGAGCTCCAGCTCGGCATGCTTCATCGGGCTTTTGGCGATGCGCGCCGCCGTCTCTTGCAGCACAGACAGGCTGTGCAACAGATCGGTCAGCGTTATTTTCTGCACCTGCGCGCGCAAATTCGGCACCTCAGAGGGCAGGCAGTCTAGCAGCGCTTCGGGCTTTTCAAGCGTCTTGACCAGCATCAGGTTGCGGTAATGGCCGCAGAGCTGTTCGCAAAGCCGCTGCGGCTCCATGCTCTTTTGCCGCAGCTCGGCAAGCTTTGAAAGCATACCTGCGGTATCCCCTGAGAGTATGCTGTCGGTCAGCGCCAGTAAATGCGCGCTGCCGGTCAGGCCCGCGGCCCTGACCACCGTTTCGAGCGTCACGTCGGCGGTATCGGCGGCACAAACATCCAAAAGCGACAGCGCGTCGCGCATGCCGCCGTCTGAAAGGCGGGCGATCAGCGCCGCGGCGTCCCCCGCCAGCGTCAGGCGCTCCCGCCGCGCGACCTCTAACAGCCGTTCGGCGATGACGGCGCTTTCAATTCGCTGAAAATCGAATCGCTGGCAGCGCGAAATGATGGTCGGCAGCACCTTATGGATCTCGGTCGTCGCCAGAACAAAGATCACGTGTTCGGGCGGCTCCTCCAAAATTTTAAGCAGCGCATTAAAGGCGCTGGTTGAAAGCATGTGCACCTCGTCGATGATATAAACGCGGTATTGTGCGATTGCGGGGGTAAATACCGCCTCGTCGCGCAGGTCGCGGATATTGTCGACGCCGTTGTTCGAAGCCGCGTCAATCTCGACAACATCCAGAAGCGAACCGTCGTCGACGCCGCGGCAGATATCGCATTCGCCGCAGGGGCTGCCGTCCCTGAGCGCGAGGCAGTTGACCGCCTTGGCCACCAGCTTGGCGCAGGTGGTCTTGCCGGTTCCGCGCGAGCCGACAAAAAGATAGGCATGCGACGGCGTCCCCTGCCGCATTTCGTTCTTTAGCACGGTGGTGATATGCGCCTGCCCGACCACCTCGTCGAAGTGGCGCGGACGGTATAACCGATAAAGCGCCTGCCGCATCCTTTTAAGTCACCTCGCAAACCAGATTAAAAACAGATTAAACACAGCGCGCCTCCGGTGTCGCAACGCGCACAAGCAGCCGGCGCACGGCACTTTGTATGGCGCGCTCGTCCGCCGTTTTGGCGGCAGACGCCATGCCATCTGCATGTCAAAACAATAAAAAAACAGCCAAAACCGCCTGTGGGCTCTCATGCGGGGATGCAGATTACCTGCGGCACACAAGGCGCTCCGCTTAATGCTGCTCGGTTCCCCGCCTGACATGGTTCACGGAACCTCGTCGCACAGGATCCACATACCCGCATGACAGGCCACACGCCCGTCCTGACTGCGTCGGCCGCATTTTTGCCATAACAGCGCTTGCCGCTGTTGTGCCCCAAAAATAACTGCCGCATGTTATTATAGCATATCACGCCAAAAAGCACAACAGTCAACGGTTAAAAAGCTTAAAAGCAAATTAAAAATAATATGTAAACGGCAAACCGGTTAAACTGTTTTAACGCCATGTACTCTTTTCCATTACAGGCGCGCTTAAGACACTTATCCGCTTATTTTTTTCGCCCAAAATTATGGAAGAATATTTTAAGCCTCAGCGCTATAAGAGACATTTTTTCGCTTCCCCGGTCAAAAACCAGCACAATACAGCCGGAGTGCATCGAATTAAAACGGCTTTGTGTTTATCGGATATCCGCGTTAAAGCGGCAGGACGCTTTGCACAATAGAGGACAAAACCCACACGGCACAGCAGGCGTCTAAAGCCGAATGATATCCAGGTCGTTTGGCACAAATATATTTCCGCTGAAATAGTCTTTGGCCTCGGCCGTGTAGGCGGCGGCGCGGGTGTTAAGCGTTTTATCTTCAGTATGCCACAACACCAAATTTTTAACGCCCAGCCGCGCGGCCAGCTGGGCGGCGTCTCTGGCGGTGCTGTGATTTTTTTCGTAGGGCTTAAACCGGTCGCGATCTTCATAAAGGCAAAACGCCTCGCACAGCAGCCAATCCGCGTTGGCGGCCAGACTTTCGCACTGGGGATCGCACGGCTCGTCGCCAAGGCATACAAGACTGCGCCCCTGCGGTAAGGCCACCTGCATGCCAAATTGCTTTGCCTTGGTCGAACGAATATCGAAAAAGCGCACATCGCGCCCCAAAATCTGTGCGGTATCACCATCTTTAAGCGTGACAAACCGAATTCGGTCGTCGAAAAGTTTTGTGAATTTTTTTTGTATTGTCAAAGCGCATATGGTACGGATCGCCTGCGCGGCCACGTCGTGACAATAGATGTTCAGCATGCCCTCGTAGCGATTGGCGAGCATCTGCGTCCCGATGCTGCGCACCAGCCACGGCATACCCAAGATATGGTCGGTGTGGGCATGGGTGATAAAAATATCATGAATATCGCAGGCGGAAATGCCGGCGTCTGCCAATGCGCGCAGAATGCCGTTGCCGCCGCCGCTGTCCACCAAAAAATAGCCTTGCCCGAACCGCAGCGCAAAGCAGGTGTTAAAGCAGCGCGTCACCATCGCGTTTCCGGTTCCGAGGACAATCAGCGACTGGAGCTCTTGCGTCATATTGTGTGTCCTTTCTTGTTGTTTTTTTGAAAAATTCGCAGTATTTTAGCTGTTCAGGTGCCATATAAACCTTCGTTTATTCATTCTTATCGCCGGAAATACTGTTGCCGAGGTGATAAAAATGAATCAGCAAAGCAATCCGATGTCTGAATTGCCGATGGGTTTTGCGATGGCGCTTGCAATGCAGCCTACCGCAATGCAGCATTACGCAACGCTCCCCGACGGACAGAAAAGCGAAATTCTTACCCGCGCTAAAGCTGTCCAGTCCAAGTCCGAGATGCAGTCGCTGGTCAACAGCCTGAACTAGCATCTTTTTTGGGCGACGCTTTGGTCTTTTGTTTAGCGTCTGAGACCGACCACAGTGTGATCGCGCCCAAAACGACAATAAATCCGGCAATGGTAGCCGGGCCCGGAATTTCCTGTACCAGCACCGCCGCCCACACCGGGCTGAACAGCGGGTTGACACTGGAGATCAGCGTGCAGGTTAAAGGCGGCGCAGAGCGCGTGGCAAAGCCAAACAGCGCATATGCGACCGCCTGCTGCACCACGCCAAGCAGCAGAATGCTTGCGACATTTTGCGTTGTAAATGCGATGTCGGAAAAGAACAAAAACGGCGCCATGAGCACCGCCGTATAGATATGACCCAGCGTGATGATGCTCAGCGACTCCTCATAGCTGCCGCCTTGCGCCGACATTACGTACATAATCGCGGTTGTGACGCCGACGGTCAGCCCCATCAGGTTGCCGGTCATGCTTGAGGGGCCGGTGCGGTCAAGCGTCAGCAGCGCAACGCCCGCCACGGTGGCGACCGACACACATATATCCTTGCCCCGAGCCTGTTTTCGAAAAAACAGATTCGAAATAATCAGCACAAACACCGGGCTGGTGTTTTGCAGCGCCACCATGGCGGCGGTGGAGGTCAGCTTGTTGCCAAGGACAAAAAAGATATATTTAATGCACACCGCTATGGCGGATGTCAGCGTCAGGCGGTTTAAGACCAGCCCTTTGCCCAGCAGCCGCAGATAAAGATATAGCGCGGCGGCAGCCACCACGCTGCGCAGGCAGGTGATCACCATACCGTTCCATTCGATAAGCTTGATCAGCGCGCCCGAGGAGCTCCACAAAAAAGCGCACATCGCCATATAGAGGGCCGCGCTGCGCGGTGAAAGCTTGCCGTCAACCGAAAAACGCTTCATATCCTGCCCCTTTTCAAAACTGTGATTGAACAACAGCATAGCCATTGCAAACGCCTCAGGCCCTTCGGCATGCGACAGGCGTTTTCAATAGCTATGCTGTTTGCGTATGCAATCTGTGGCGGTTATTTCTTGCCTCTGCCGAACATCCGCATGATGACCTCGTAGGGATCCTCCTCAGGCGGATCGTCCTCGGCAAAGATATTGGGCTGCTGCACCTGCGGCTGAGCCATCTGGGCCATCTGGGGCTCGGGAGCAGGGGGAGGAACCGGTCGGGTTTGCTGCATAGCGACAGGCGCAGTCTGTGCAGCCGGCATTCTGACCGCGACATTGTCCTTGGGCTTATAACCGGCAATGTCCTTGATATAGTTGGAAACACCAAACTCGTCGGCCCGCTCAAAGCCGGTTGCGATGACGGTGACGAGAATTTCGTCGTCGAGATTTTCGTCATAAGCCACGCCCCAGATGAGGTTGACGTCGGGATGCGCGGCGTCGCTGATCAGCTCGGACGCGGTGTAGACCTCATCGAGCGCAATGTCGGGCGAAGCCACGATATTGGCGATAACGCCCATGGCGCCGTTGATGCTCGTCTCAAGCAGCGGGGAGTTGATGGCCATTTCGGCCGCAACGCGGGCCTTGTCCTTGCCGGACGCACGGCCCACGCCCATATGCGCGTTGCCCGCGCCCTTCATGACGCTCGTGACGTCGGCGAAGTCCAGATTGATGATACCGGTCGTACAGATCAGGTCCGATATGCTCTGAACGCCTTGACGCAATACCTCGTCCGCCGCCGCAAAGGCGTTGGCAAGGGTTATTTTTTCGGTTGAAATCTGCTGCAGCCGCTCGTTTGGGATGATGAGCAGCGCGTCGACATGCTCGCGCAGCGCGGTAATGCCCATCTCGGCATGCTCCATGCGGCGCTTGCCCTCAAACTTAAACGGCTTGGTCACAACGCCTACGGTCAGAATGTCCATATCGCGGGCAATCTCGGCAACAACGGGGGCAGCGCCGGTGCCGGTCCCGCCGCCCATACCGGCGGTGACAAATACCATATCGGCGCCCTTTAACAGCGCCGTAATCTCGTCGCGGCTTTCTTCGGCGGAACGCTGGCCCACGTCGGCCTGTCCGCCCGCGCCCTTGCCCTTGGTCAAACGTGCGCCGATGTTGAGCTTATAGGTTGCGTGCGAGGTCGCAAGTGCCTGATAGTCGGTGTTCATCGAGATGAATTCGACGCCCTTCATGCCCGAAAGCACCATTCTGTTGACAGCGTTGCCGCCACCGCCGCCCACGCCGACTACTTTTATAACAGTGCTCTGCTCATGCTCGGGCACCATTCCAAAATTCATCTGCATTTATTAATCCTCCTCATATTTCGTCCTCGCAGGAGCTTATATAAAATCACTCAAAAAGCGTTATTGATATAAGCTTATATTACCATGATGAAATAGCTAACACAAGGTAATTTTGTATAATTCGGCAAATTAATTTTGCCATTTTTATCACCTGTAATAACCATTTCAGTTACCGAACGCCGCTTGCGGTACGGCGTCGGACGACGCGTTTTCCGCTTCGCTTGCGGGCGTTTTGTCCTGACCGTCGGCTGTCCGGTTGCTTTTGGGCACCGCCCGCTCATAATCGGCAATCAGCGCTTCGGGGAAGGGCCAAACGTTCTTATTGTAGATATTGCGTTCGCGCAGGCGCATGGCCGGGCGGGTTGAAACGTCCAGTGTTCCCACTGTGCTTTCGGTCACAGAAAGGTCTATGACGCTTTTTGCCGCGCGAATTTTATAATCAATATCCGACCGGCCGCCCAGCTCTATCGCCACTCTGCCGTCGTAAAGCAGCCAGAGATCCGCCAGGTCGGAAAGGTCGGCCAGTCTGATTTTTGAAAGGCCGTTCACCGCAACGCAGTCCTGAATTTCCAGCAGCACCTGGAGCCTGTCCTTATCCTCACCGGATAAAAAATCGCCGGGAGAAAGTCCCTCGACCGGGAATCCAATAACCCGAAAATAGCCCTCGGGGCAGTTCGGCAGACCGGTCTCAAGTACCCTTGCGCGCGCGTCAAGCAGCGTATAGGCCTGTCCGGTTTCCACCGCGGCTTTAGCCTCGGCCTCGGTCACATGCAGCAGCAACGCGTTGGGCAGCACCCTTTGTAATCGGATCTGCGCTATGTAGGGGTAGCCGGCGATCAGCTTTTCAGAGGCGTTCTTTTTACTGACGCGAAAAAGATTTTCTCCCACGCTGATGCCGGCGGCGTCAATCAGCTCTTCTTTGGCGTAACGCGTATCGCCCACAACCTGAATGCTTTCAATTTTGAAAAACACGGTAAGCGAAAGCGCCATGCCGACACAGAGCATCAGAACCAGCGCAAGCAGATAATAAAGCGTATATTTTTTCTTGCTGCGTTTTCGCCTGCGGGCCGCCCGGCCGTAAGCCGTGCGTTTATCGTCCTGTCGGCTTTTTCTTCCCACTGCGTCTAGTTCCTTTCTCTTCTGATTTTTGCGCCGAGGGCGCCAAGGCCCGCCTCTAAGTCGGCATAGCCGCGGTCAAGATGCCGCAGCTCGGTCAGCGCGCTGACACCGTTGGCTGCCAGCGCCGCAATAACCAGCGCAGCGCCGCCGCGCAGGTCGGTGCATTTGACCGTTGCGCTGTGCAGCTCGGGAACCCCCTCTACGACAGCAACCCTGCCCTCGGTTTCAATCCGCGCGCCCATGCGCAGCAGCTCGCCTGCGTGCTTATAGCGCGCCTCGAAAATATTTTCGACAATCATGCTGGTACCCTTTGAGACGCACAGCGCCGCCATAACGGGCGCCTGCGCATCGGTCGGAAAACCGGGGAACGGCATAGTTTTAATGGGGCGCACCGCCAGCAGCCGTTCGGGTGCAGTCAGCGCGATGGCGTTTTCAAAAAGCTTTAGACGGCACCCCATTTCCTCAAGCACGGGCAGCACCGCGGCAAGCTGCCCGGGGCAGCAGCGCTTTAAGCCGATGTCGCCGCCGGTAATGGCCGCCGCGCAAAGGTAGGTGGCGGCTTCGATGCGGTCGGGTATAACGGTATGCTCGCCGTTACCCAGCGCGTCGACGCCGTCGACGGTGATATAATCACCCTGCACCACAATTTTAGCGCCGCAGATGTTTAAGAAATCGGCCAGATCCTGAATCTCCGGCTCACGGGCCGCGTTTAGGATAATTGTTCTGCCCTCGGCGGTGGCGGCGGCAAGAATAATATTCTCGGTCGCGCCCACGCTTGGAAAGGGCAGCGTAATTTTAGCGCCCTTAAGCCTGCCGTTGACACGGCAGTCGAAAAAGCCGTGATCCTCCTCAATAATGGCGCCGAGCTTTCGCAAGCCCTCAATGTGCATATCCACCGGCCGCGCGCCCAGCTCGCACCCGCCGGGAAAGCTGACCCGAGCACAGCCGCAGCGCGCAAGAATAGCCCCCAAAAATAAAATAGAGGAGCGCATCTCACGCATTAAATATTCCGGCGGATCGCAGTAGGGGACATTGTGTGCGTTGATGACAACCGTTTCTCCCTCGCGGGTGACCTTGCAGCCCAGCGTTGCAAGAATAGACTCCGCCGCCGCAACGTCCGAAAGGCACGGGCAGTTGTGCAACACCGTCTCTTTGCAGAGCAGCGTCCCCGCCAAAATGGGTAAAACTGCGTTTTTAGCCCCATGTATCC
>JAEWMM010000079.1 GCA_023457175.1 Bacillota bacterium
GTTTTGGGGCGGGGCGGCTTTATGCTCAAGGGATTGAGCCTGCTTGACCCGGCCACGGGAAAGGGAAAGACCGGCCCCGCGTGGACGGTGGGAGCGCAGGTCGTCGAGGTGGAAGCAGATTTAAAAACCTGTACCTACCGCATTCTTAACGCGTCTACTGTTATCGATGTCGGCAAGGTGATCAACCATGAATCGATGCGGGGTATGATAGCGGGCGGCATGTCGATGGGCCTGAGTATGGCCAGCCGGGAGGGTTATGCCTATGACGAAAAAGGCATTCCAAGGTTGCCCAATCTGCGCACCTATAAGCTGATGCATATTGGGCAGGAGCCGGATTATCGCGTGGGCTTTGTGGAAACGCCGCAGGAGGACTCGCCCTATGGCGTGCGCAGCTATTCCGAGCACGGCATCATCGGCATGGCTGCGGCGCTCGGCAACGCGTTGTCCGCAGCCTTTGGCAAACAGCTGACCACGCTGCCCCTTAAGCCCGAAACCATCTGGCAAACGCCGTCGGAGGGATGCTGATGATTGCTCATGACCTTATCTATTGCCGACCGGACACACTGCAAGAAGCGGCAGATACCTTTTTACAGCTTCAATCAGAGGGGAAAACGGCGCTGTATTACGCGGGCGGCAGCGAGATCATCACGCTGTGCCGTACCGGCAGCATCCGGCCCGACGCCATCATTGATATCAAGCGCATTCCGGAGTGTATGTCATTGTTCACCGACGGGCAGGCGCTTCATATCGGCTCGGCCTGTACGCTCAGCCAGATCAGCACCTCCAAGCGCTTTTTGCTCTTGGGCCTTTCCTGCGGCAGAATTGCGGACCATACCAATCAGTGCCGGATCACGCTGGGCGGCAACCTGTGCGGCAGCATCATCTACCGCGAAACCAGTCTGCCGCTTCTGTTGGCCGATGCGGACACAACGCTTTTCGGGCCAATGGGGGTGCGCACGGTGCCCTTTCAAAGCGTCTTTGACGGGCGGATGCGGCTGAGACCGGGCGAGCTGATCGTAGCGGTTCATCTGCCCGTCTGGGCTTTATCCGCGCGGCATTTTCATATTAAAAAGACGGCGAATGAGAAAATTGATTATCCCTTGGTCAGCGTGGCGGCGCTGTGCAAGGGCGATCAGTTGCGTGTCGGCTTTTCGGGCATTTGTTCCCATCCTTTTCGAAACCAAGCGATTGAGGCGGTGCTCAATGACCGGACGAAGCCCTGCCAAGAGAGGGTAGAGCTGGCGACCGTCCTGTTGCCCGAACCGGCCCGAACCGATGTGGAGGGGTTGGGTGAATACCGGCTGTTCGTATGGAAGAACACGCTGCAAGCGCTTTTGGAGGAGTGGGAAAATGGTACGGTATGAGGGAAAAGTAAAGGTGTCGATTCAAGTCAACGGAGAGACCCACGAGGTTTTGGTACGCCCTGCCGATTTGCTGCTCGACGTGCTGCGCCAGCAGCTTGGGCTCACCGCCGCCAAGCCCGGATGCCTCAACGGCGACTGCGGCGCCTGTACCGTCATGGTGGACGGATGGCCGGCCAAGTCCTGCCTGATGCTGGCCGTAGAAGCCGAAAACCATGAGATTCTCACAGTGGAGGGCCTTGGCGCAAACGCGCCGATTCAAAGGGCGTTTGTAGATTGCAACGCTTTTCAGTGCGGGTATTGCACCTCAGGGTTTCTGATGGTTTGCCATGCGCTTCAACAGCAGCATCCTGTGTTGCCCGAGGAATATGTGGTGGAGGAGTGGCTTCAGTCCAACCTTTGTCGCTGTACCAGCTACAAAGAGATACGCAAGGCCGTCCTGACCATGTATGATATCTCATCATAAGCAATACAAAAAATCCCGAAAGGCAGTTCATAAGCAGCGCTTCGGGATTTTTTTGTGGCTATTTTCTCTAATAAAAAATACGCTTACTTGACAAGCAGGTGATCCCCGTTTTTCATTTGCAGAACACTCGCTTCAAAGGATTCGGCCAGAACCTCAAGGAACTCCTGCCGCGCCTCGTCATTTGGCATGTTAAGCGCCAGAGGGTTGCCCGTAATAACCCGATCGGGACAATCGGTGATATATAAAAGAATTTCCACGCGCGCTATGCCCTCCCGTTTGAACGCTTGCGGACGCTTTCTAAAATAGGCGTGCTGCGCACAGCTTCTAATATTTTTTCCCGGTCATTGATAATGGGCACAAAAGCGACGACGATTCTGCCGTCAGAAAAACTGCGCTTGGTAAAGGACAGTTCCTTGGTGCCGAAGGATCGTGCGGCGTCATACAAAGCAGCGGCGCGCTGGCCGCTGTTTTCCAGCGTGAGCCGCTGCTTGTCCGATTTTGGCGTTGCAACCAACGCGACGCCTTCCTTCTTAAAAAGCGCCTGCCTTTTGGTCAGCCCCAGCATGCCGGTTACCCAAATATCATCCACATAGAGCTCAGAACCCCTGACGTCAATTTTTCCAAAATCAAGGGTGCAGATATCGCCGATGCACTTCCCCTTTGTAAAGCGTATCATGGCCCAGATCAAAACGGCGCCGACGGTTATGGCCACCGCAATATTGACCCAGATGTTCTCGCTCTCAATAAAATAAAGCGTCAAAACGGTGCCCAGAGACGTCAACAGGCAGATATAATTCCTTGATTCAAAGGTTTTGGAGATGCCGTCGATATAAGCGCTTCCGCGCGGCGCAAAGCCGACCGGATCCACCTGCTCTAGGCTTTCCTGAATCTGCTTGCGAATATCCCGAAAATGCTGTACCGCCAGCATCAGAAAAGTAATGGCGGCAAAATCGTTTGAGAGCAGGGACGGAATCGCCACCGACCCAAGGCTGGCCGCAAAAAAACCGGTAACAAGGTTAATAAAATAGCTGTTGGGGTAGCTGGGTACCTGCCGCGAGTCAATGCGCAGCGTAAGAAAACGCGCTGCCGTACCCATGATGATTCCCAAAACAATCCGAATCAGTGTCAGTGCAGGAATGCTTTCAATTTCCGGCGTCATCACGTTCTCCTTACAATATCGCTAGCGGTGATCTCCTGAATATGTAAATATTATATCTTGCATGCGATGATTTATTCCAAGGCAAGAGATTTGTAATTGGGTCTTGAAAATGCGCGTGAAATCTCTGCCGTCAACCAAGACGGGGGTGCGATAGGGCGGTGTATTGAGTTATAGCCGCGTCACCCGGTAAGTCTTAAAATAGTATAGGGAATATGCCGGAATAGCAATTTTATACAATGCGTCAGTCAGGTCAAAAACCGCATCAAAAGCCGATATCTGGCTGATTGATGCGGTTTTGCGTTTGTGAAAATGCAATAACCAAAAATCCATCTGCGGATTTATTTTTATAAAACCGCCTGGGGTATACACAAAAATGGCCGGACTGCTCAGTATAAGAAAAGCACCTGCTCGTCACAGGTGCTTAACTAATCTTAGGTATAAAATTTATTTCTCGTCCGCATCTTCAGTGGCATCTTTGCAGCCTTGAGCGCTGAATTCGGCGGAGCAGGCGACATCAGCCGACTGATAATCATCGTCCTTAGGAGCCGCAACTGCAATAACTTTATCATCAATAGCCATAGTCTACTACCACCTTCAAATATTATTATAAAAATATAATAACATAACCGGACAAGCGCTGTCAACACGGACACAGCTGCCGCAATTACCCGCAGACAGCCGCCTCATAAGCGGGCGATGCACAAGGGGTCTAAAAATATTTATATTATCATTTGCGCCACAATATAAATTAGAAATGTAAGCTTATTCCGGTTCAATGTACGATATATACTTGAGGAATATTGATATGAAAATAATTAAAAAAGCGTACATAAAAGGCATTGCTGTAATAGTCGTTTTGGTTTTGGGAATTTTAGGCGCTATCATAAGATTCAATTTCTTTGACGCGCGGGAGATTCCCTTTTTAACCGCCGCATATATAGCGCACAGGGGCGCCTATACGCGGCAAATTCCGGAGAATTCTCTTGCGGCCTTTCAAAATGCAATAGACAAGGGCGTTTCTATTGAACTGGATGTGACCAAGACCAAGGACGGCTATCCGATTGTATTCCATGACGCGCGTTTGGAAAGGCTGACAAACGGGCACGGAAAGGTCAAAGATACTAAGCTCGCTGAGCTTGAGCAGTTGGTATTAAAAAACTCAAATGAGAAAATTCCAACACTGGCCCAAACGCTGACACTCGTTGATGGAAAAGCGGCCTTATTAATCGAAATAAAAAACAACGGCTTACCGGGCCGGCTGGAACAGCGTGTTTTAAAAGATCTGCAAAACTATCATGGTGACGTTGCCATTCAATCCTTTAACCCTTTGGTGGTCAGGTGGTTCAGAAAAAAGGCGCCTGCCTATAACGCTGGGCTGATACTGGGAGAAGCGCGGATAAAAAAGCTGCGTCTGATGCGTGACAACGTCTATTCGTTTATCGCCGCGCCTAATTTTCTGGTTTATCAATATGATATTTTCAGAACCGATAAAACACTGCACAATATGCAGGAAAAAGGCCTGTTGGTCATTCCGTACACCTTGAACGTAAAAGCTTTAGAGGAACTGATTTGGCTCAATCTCGATACCGCAATCATTCATTTGGAGGAATAAAAGCAAATATCATTGCCTTTAGACCTGTTTCCTTGTCAAAAACAGTTTTGCCATGAGAACGGCTGCTCCAAGGAGATAAAAATTTGAACCATGACGCTTTGCGCATAATCATTTTGTAGCCGTAAGCAGCACAGGCCGGACGCCTGTAGTAAAGAAACAGCATAGCCGCGCCGTACAGGAAATGGTTTCTGTACGGCGTTTCTAAGCTGCAAAGCACCGATGGAACAATCGGTGCTTTGCAGCTTTTATACCGTGGGCCTTGTTGCGCAGCGGAAGGAAAATAATCCACGGCTGAAAGATATTTTTTAAATGTCATACTTTTGTCAAATTTAAATATTAAATTTAACCTTAGAAATGTGAAATTAATAACGATACAATTTGGAGGTACATAACATGAAAAGACTAAGCACCATGCTACTGGCGGCCATACTCACCGCATCGGCACTCACCGCTTGCGCGGGCAACGCCGCAACCCCATCCTCAACGTCGGAGAGCGCAGCCGCTTCGGTATCGGCGCCCGCCGCCTCGTCCAAGATTAAGACCGGGCTTGCTGTGCTGACAACCAGCGCCAAATCGACCGACGCAGGTGAAAACGACGGCGCCGCAAAGAGCGATTCTGTTGTTGCCGCCGTCATGCTCGGTGAGGACGGAAAGATTCTCGCCTGCAATCTTGACGTGCTGCAGTCCGCTATCAATTTCAGCAATGAAGGCAAAATCCTGACCGATTTGGACACCACCTTTAAGACCAAGCAGGAGCTTAAAGAAGATTACGGCATGAAAGGCGTTTCCAAGATCCAAAAGGAGTGGTACGAGCAGGCAAACTTTTTGTCCGCTTATGTCATCGGCAAGACGGTTGAGGAAGTAAAGGGCATCGCGGTTGATGAGAAGGGCGTTCCGACCAACGCCGAGCTGACCGCGTCGGTCACCATCAAAATTCCCGATTATATCGCAGCGATTGAAAAGGCTGCCGCCAACGCGGTTGAGACCGTCGCTACGGCGCAGGATCAGCTTGGTCTTGCAATGGTCAACAACATCGCAAAGTCTAAGGACGCAGGCGAAAACAACGGCCTTGCTCAGACTTATACCACCTATGCGGCGGTAACGGTCGGCGCGGATGGAAAAATTACGGGCTGTGCGCTTGACGCAACGCAGGCGAACGTCAACTTTGACACAACGGGCAAGATCACGACCGACCTTTCGGCAACCGTCAAGACCAAGAACGAGCTCAAGGAAGGCTACGGCATGAAGGGCGTATCCAAGATCGGCAAGGAGTGGTATGAGCAGGCTACCGCATATACCGCCTATG
>JAEWMM010000080.1 GCA_023457175.1 Bacillota bacterium
CCGCCGGGTCGCGCTCTTTAACAGCGCGAATGTCCTGTTTTATCCCTTCAAACACCGTAAATCCTCCTTCTTTTAATATTTTGAAAAGCTAACCTTCGTACTATATCACATTTTTATCGACAATGCAATAAATCTCTACTAAAATAGCGAGAGTTGTTGCTGGTACGGCTGGCGGTAGCTGCGGATGATATCTTTCATATTGTAAAGTATGCCCTTTTGGTCGCAAAGTGCGGTAAAATGCCGCCACAGCGCCGCAGCTTCCGGGCAGCGGCATTCATAGCTGTTGCCGTAGCGCCGGGCATAGCGGACTTTCAGCCCCTCATCAGGAAAAAGATTATCCAGCGCGTTTAAATACCATTCGCGTTGGTTTTGCCGCAGCGTGACGCCAAACGCGGGATAAATAAAACGCGCACCGCACTCAGCCGCCCGATTAACAACACCCCCGATATTTTCAAGCGAATCTTCTAAAAACGGCAGCACCGGCATCAGCAGAATTCCGGCAAAAATTCCAGCGCTTGAAAGCGCCTCTAAAGCAGCAAAACGGCGTGTGCTGACCGGTGCGCGCGGCTCGACCTTTTTAGCCAGCGCATCGTCACAGGTGGTTACCGTCAGCTTGCACAGCACCGGCGCATTAGCCTTGATCTCGCCGAGAATATCAATGTCCCGGACAATTAAGTCGCTTTTGGTCGCAACAGCCACACCGAATTGATAAGCGCTCAAAAGCTCAAGCGCATGCCGGGTCAACAGCAATTCCTTTTCAAGCGGATTATAGGGGTCGCTCATCGCGCCGGTGGCCACCACGCCGGTTTTGGCCTTTCGCCTTAGATCGCCGTTAATGATCGCCAGCGCATTTTCTTTGATCTTGACCGTTTCAAAATTGTCGTCACCATAGCAGGCGCTGCGGCTGTCGCAGTAGATGCAGCCATGTGAGCATCCGCGGTAAATATTCATATTATATTCACTGCCAAACCACTCGGTGCTTTTTGTACGGGTTACAATTGTTTTAGCCGGTACGGTAATCAAGCCAACCACCCCTTTTTGATTCGTTGTAATGCCTGAAAATCAAAGCCTTATCGTATTTCCGCCCAAAAACCATGCCAAAGAGTTTTTAACAACAGAATTATATGAGATATATTTTTTGCTTGAAAGTAAAACCAACGCAGTGTAGTTGTGTTATTCCTGATAAAGTGCCTTCATTTTATCAGGAATCAGTTTAGGCTGATCGTACATTAAAATATCGGCCGCTTTATGCGCCGTCTAGGTCTTTCAAATAAATCGGGGTGCCGTTGTCAACACCGGCACCCCTTGTTTTGGCCGGACATCTGCTGCCGTCCGGCCTTCTTAGGTTTAGTGAACCTAAAATGCGCCGCCTATCGGCGATACGCAAATTAGATTTTAATTGGCCGCACCAAAGACGCATAGCCGTGTTAATAAAACAGAAAACTGTTTTATTAACATCTGCGGCATTTTTAATAGTTATCGCGCTTTTTTCTGGCGGCCTTGCGCACTACGATGACAATACTGGCAACCACCGCGAGCAGCAGCAGTGCGGGCACAAGCCAGAAGGTAAAGCTTTCATCATCCGCCAGCAGCTGCTTCCATCCGGCGTCAAGCGCTTTATTCAACGCGTCGTCCAGCGGAACAAAATAAGCGGTTTTCTCGAGTACCTCTGCGGGCGGATAGGCGATCGGGTTGGTGGTAATCCCTTCGTCGAGCAGCTCAAGCGCGGCCATATTAGGCGTGGAGTAGCCGATATACTCACAGTTGGCGGCGCCTACGGCGGGCTCACACATAAAGTTGATATACATCTCGGCGGCTTCCTTCTGCTTGGCGCCTTTAGGGATGCACATACCATCGACAAAAATGTTGGTGCCCTCGCGCGGAATCGCGGCGGCCAGCGCGGGGTTCTCATCCATCATGGTGATGGCGTCGCCCGAATAATAGGGTGCGACAGCGGCTTCCCCTGCACCCATCTTATCAAATATCTCGTCCATGACATAGGCCTGCACAACCGGCTTTTGTGCCTTTAACAGCGCGGTGGCCTTGTCAATCTGCTCCTGATTCTCAGGGTTGATATCAAGCCCGAGCTTTTTAAGCGCGATGCCGTAAGCGTCACGAGGATTGTTAAACATGAGAATGTTGCCCTTGTACTGCTCATTCCAGAGCAGATCCCAGGTTTCAACGTCGGTCTCCTCCGACACCAGCTCGGTGTTGTAGATGAGCACCACCGTGCCCCAGGTATAGGGAACCGAATGCGCGTTGTCGGGATCATAGTCCATGTCGAGTAGCGCAGGGTCTATATTCTGCAAATTGGGGATGTTGTCCTTGTTGATTGTTTCGAGCATATCCTCCTTGACCATGCGGCCGATCATATACTCGGAGGGAATAATGACGTCATAGCTTGAGCCGCCCGCGCGCAGCTTGGCATAGAGCTCCTCATTGGTTGCGTAAAAGGTATAATTGACCTTAATACCGGTCAACTCCTCGAACGCTTGATTGACGTCGAGCGAGTCGTCGGCGCCGTCGGAAATATACTCTCCCCAGTTGTACACATTGATGCTGATGTCCTGCCCTTTAAAGCGGGTGTAATAAGCTTCGTCCAGCCCGGCGAACAGCTCGGCGTTGTCATAGGCGAGCACAAGCTGGCTGCACAGCGCCGCCGTCAGCAGCGCCAAAAAAACCGCAAGCACTTTTTTCATCTATCTATCTCCTCTTTATCGCTTTATTAAGCGATTATTCACATTGGCGTCAATACGGCTTTTTCTCGGCCTCGCGCTTGGCGTCGACGTAGTTGGAGGCGATCAGCACCAGCATGACCACGATAAATACAACGGTGGAAAGCGCGTTGATCTCGGGCGAGACCTTCTTGCGGGTCATCGCGTAAATCGTGATCGGCAGCGTCGAAAAGGTGGTGCCGGACACAAAGTAGCTGATGATGAAATCGTCGAGCGAGAAGGTAAACGCCATTAAAAAACCCGAAATGATACCCGGCATAATCTCAGGGATGACCACCTTTATAAACGCCGTCGCGGGGTTGCAGCCTAAATCCAGCGCGGCGTTGTAGATGTTTTTATCCATCTGGCGCAGCTTAGGC
>JAEWMM010000081.1 GCA_023457175.1 Bacillota bacterium
TTCCACATGATGGGCGAGGGGCAGGAGACACGCCACATCATCATGCAAAACGAGCAGGCCGTCATCAGTCCCTCGTGGAGCATCCACGCGGGTGCGGGCACCAGCAGCTATACCTTTATCTGGGCCATGGGCGGTGAGAATCAGGCATTTGACGATATGGACGGCATTCCCACCGCGCAGCTGCGCTAAACGAAGGAGGCCCATGATGAATGTTTTAAATCAGTTTTCGTTAAGCGGCAAGGTGGCGCTCGTAACGGGCGGCACCCACGGCATTGGCTTTGGCATGGCCTGCGCGCTTGGCCGTGCCGGGGCTAAGATTGCCTTTAACGGGCACAGCCCCGACCGGCTCGAAAAGGCACGCGCGGCCTACCGCGAGCAGGGTATCAAAGCGCTGGGCTACCTCTGCGATGTGACCGACGAGGCGGCCGTTCGGGCGATGGTCACCCAGATTGCGCAGGATATGGGCGGCGTCGATATCCTTGTCAATAACGCCGGCATTATCCAGCGCACGCCGATGACCGACATGTCGGTTGAAGATTTCCGCCGGGTCGTGGATGTCGACCTCGTTGCCCCGTTTCTGATGGCGAAGGCCGTTATTACCGGTATGATACAGAAGGGACATGGCAAGGTCATCAACATTTGCTCGATGATGAGCGAACTGGGCCGCGAGACGGTGTCGGCCTATGCCGCCGCTAAGGGCGGGCTTAAGATGCTTACCCGCAACATCTGTTCAGAGTACGGCGGGCAGAATATTCAGTGCAACGGCATTGGCCCGGGTTATATCGCGACCGAGCAGACCGCCCCGCTGCGCGAAATACAGCCTGACGGCAGCCGTCACCCCTTCGACCGGTTCATCCTCTCCAAGACGCCGGCTGCCCGCTGGGGTACGCCCGAAGATCTGGCCGGGCCGGTGGTGTTTTTGGCCTCGGACGCCTCCAACTTTGTCAACGGGCACATTCTGTATGTGGACGGGGGTATTCTGGCTTATATCGGCAAGCAGCCGTAACAAGATACTATACCACAGTATGGCCGCGCGGGTGGATGCTACCTGCGCGGCTACTGCTTTTAAAACGGATACTGATGATCAGAATTTTTTTGATAACGATCTGCCCTTTAATATAATACAATTGGTATGAAGTTCTATTGACCGGATGGATTGCGTTGATGACAAGCCGTTAAATGCGGATGATTATTTTTTTATGGGCGACGATGCGAATGCCGATAACCCGAATTCTTTTCGCCGACAATTTACCCGTCAATATGATATAATCGGTACAAAATTCTATTGACTGAATGGATTGCCCCGATGATGCGCCGTTAAATACAAACGATCATTTTTTATTGGCGACAATGTGGTATTACGAGGAGATTGTTTAGCCGTTGCGCTGCTTATTGACATCCCCAGAACTGAAACTGCTGCCGATATTATATGTCGCGCTTAGAGCGCGATTATGACGGGAGGAAAACAGATGCAAACCCTATATTGCCACTTTGACGAGGCGTCGTTGGACTGCTATCCGGTTAAAGACGCTGAGGCTGCGGTCGTCATCTGCCCCGGCGGCGGGTATGCCTTCCTCTCTAAATGGGAGGATACCTTTATCGTCCGTGCCTTTAACGAGGCCGGATATCACGCCTTTGTGCTGCATTACAGCGTGGACCATCCGCCGCTCGGGTGGCGGCCGCTGCGGCAACTCGGCTGGGCGGTTTCAGCAGTGCGCGGCGGGCAAATATCCGGAATGCCCGGTGTACAGAAGGTAGCGGTCTGCGGCTTTTCGGCCGGCGGGCATCTCGCCGCCAGTCTGGGTGTGCAGTGGCATAACCCGGCGCTGTTTGCGCCGGACGTCGATCTGCCTTTGCAAAGACCGGATGCGCTGGTTTTAAGCTACCCGGTCATTTCGGGCGGGGCATATGCCCACAGGGGCAGCTTTACCCGGCTTGCGGGGAAGGATAGTACCGCGTGGGTCGATTTCTCACTCGAAAAGCTGGTCAGTGAGAAAAGCGTCTCCGCCTTTTTATGGCACGCCGTCCCGGACGAGAGTGTGCCGGTACAGAACAGCCTTCTGTTTTTTGAGCAGCTTTTGCGGTACCATGTTGCGGCTGAGCTGCATCTCTACCCGTTTGGCACCCATGGTATGTCGCTGGCCACGCCCGAGGTGGCGCGCCCGGCTGAAAACCGTCTGGCTGACCCGCATGTGGCTACATGGATGCCGCTGGCGCAGCAATGGCTGGCGGATATCTTTTCTGGTCGGGCGCAGGCTTGATATCGGGTTGATAACCTGGGGCTTGCAGCCGCCGGAAGCCTTGAAAACCCCGCTGCGCACAACACTGCGGCTGAAAGCAATAAAAAATCGCCGGCTGCCAGCCGGCGATTTTTAAGTGTGCGCTTAATGCTTAATACTTTTCGGAGAAGGACTCGTCGTTTTGGTACCCCGTATCCGCGCCGGTATCCTCGAACCTCAGCTGGCCGATCAGCTCCTTGAGCATCTGCGCCTGACTGGACATTTCTTCGCTGACGGCGGCGCTTTCCTCGGCGGTTGCGCTGTTCATCTGGATAACGTCCGACACCTGCGACAGGCTGACGCTGACCTGCTGAATCGACTGCTCCTGCTCAATAGAGGCATCCGCGATATGCTGAATGACCTCGGAGGATTTTTCAGCGCCCTCAATGATGTTGTTCAGGGCCTTGGCCGTTTCGGAGACGATCTTAGCGCCGTTCTGGATGGCTTCCATCGAGTTTGCGATCAGTGCCGAGGTGCTTTTGGCGCTTTCGGCCGATTTACCTGCCAGGCTGCGCACCTCGTCGGCGACCACGGCAAAGCCCTTGCCTGCTTCTCCGGCGCGGGCCGCTTCAACCGCTGCGTTTAAGGCGAGGATATTGGTCTGGAACGCAATATCGTCGATGTTCTTGATGATCTTGCCGATTTCGCTGGAGGTGTTCCCGATTTTTTCCATGGCCTCAACCATCTTGTGCATCTGCTGCTGTCCCTGGGCCGAAGCGGCGCTCGAATCGGCGGCGATCTGCTTGGCCTGTTCGGCGTCCTTGGCGGTCTGTTGAATATTGGCCGTAATATCGTTGACAAAATCGGACAGCTCGTGGATCGAGGCGGCCTGCTCGGTTGCGCCTTGCGCCAGTGCCTGAGAACCATCCGCAACCTGAACCGAGCCGCGCGCAACCTCTTCGGAGGCGGCGTTAATCTGGGACAGAATCTGCGAGATGCTCAGCGAGAATTTATGGACCGAGTCGCTGATGCCCGCAAGATCGCCCGTGTAGCGGGTGTTTGAATTCAGCACAAAGCTTCCGTTTGAAAAATCCTTCATAGTTTGGTCGATATCGTGAATAATGCCGCTTAAATTACCCACGGTCTGCTTGGTCGCCAGCGACAGCGTTTCAAACTCGTCGCCTGAGGTGATGTCCGGCACGGGGGTGTGCAGGTCGCCCTCGCTGAGCAGCGTCAGGCGCTGGGTGATATTATTAAGATGCCGCGCCATTTTGTTGGCAGCGAAAATTACGCCGACGACGCCCAGCGCGCACATCGCCAAACCGCTGACAATAATGCGGCTCACCGAAAGCTGCTTGGCCGTCCGGTACGCGCCAATGGTCTGCTCGATGTCATCGTAGTAGTTGCCGGTGCTGATATACCAGCCGTAGGGCTCAAATTTCTGGGTAAAGGCGCGCTTTCTGAACGAGCCCTCCTGTCCGGGCTTTGTAAAATAAAAGTCGGTGAAGGCGCCGCCGGGCTGGTTGCCGGCGTTAATGACATTGCGGATATAATAATTGCCGGCCAGATCCTGAATATCGTATCGCTTCTGGCCCTCGTATTCGGGGTTCATATGAACGGCGCAGGTGCCGTCCGCGAGGTCGGCCCAGAAGTAGCCGCTGCCGTCGGCGCCGTAGCGGGTATCCCGCACAATTTTTTCGGCGGCCTTGAGCTCCTGCGCCTGGGTGATCTCCCCGTCGAGATAGCGCTGATGGTTGACGGTCAGAACGCTGATCAGATTTTCTGTACCGGTTTGTATGATGCTGTCAAACTTCTGCTCTTCCGCTGCGATAGCGGCGTTATGCACCGTCGTCAGCTCGAAAAATGACACAATACACTCTAATAATACTGTAATCAGAATCAAGGCGCCGAAGAAATTAACGAGTTTTGTCCGAATTTTTTGCTGCCGTTTTTTTGTCTTTGCCATCTGTCATACCCCTTGTCTAATTTTGAGCGAAGAAGAAACCGACCCCATAAAGCTATGAAC
>JAEWMM010000082.1 GCA_023457175.1 Bacillota bacterium
TCATCGAGGAGGGCTATGTCTACATCGCCGAGTCGCCACTTTACGAGATCACCGGCAAGGACAAGACCTGGTTTGTCTACTCCGACGCCGAGAAAAACCGCGTGATTGAGACGCTGGCGGGGCAGAAGCTGACGATTCAGCGCTCTAAGGGCTTGGGCGAAAACGAGGCGGACATGATGTGGCTGACCACGATGAACCCCGACACCCGCAGGCTGATCCGCGTCACGCCCGAGGCGGCGGCCAAAACCTCAGAAACCTTTGACCTGCTGCTCGGAGACAACCTCTCGGGCCGTAAGGATTATATCGCGCAAAACGGCCATCTCTATCTCGACGAGCTGGATTTAGCCTAAAAGGGGGTGGGAAACGAAATGGCAAAAAAGAAAAAAGAAGACGCCGTAAAGCCGGTGTCAGGTGGAAACGCGGTGATTGAAAACGCGGGCATCGTGCTCGACCAGCCGATTACCGAGACGCTGACCAGCAACTACATGCCCTACGCGATGAGCGTCATTGTGTCGCGTGCCATCCCCGAGATCGACGGCTTTAAGCCCTCGCACCGAAAAATTCTTTACACCATGTATAAGATGGGACTTATTAACGGCGGCAGGGTCAAGTCGGCCAACGCAGTCGGCGAGGTCATGAAGCTGCACCCCCACGGCGATCAGGCCATTTACGAGACGCTTGTGCGCCTCTCGCGCGGCAACGAGGCACTGCTGCACCCTTATATCGACTCGAAGGGCAACTTTGGCAAGGCCTATTCGCGCGACATGGCCTACGCCGCCGCGCGTTATACCGAGGTCAAGCTCATGGCGTTGTGTCAGGAGCTTTTTGCCGATCTCGACAAGGACGCCGTCGACATGGTGGACAGCTACGACGGCCGCATGAAGGAGCCGACGCTGCTGCCGGTGTCGTTTCCGAGCATCCTCGTCAACTCCAATGTCGGCATCGCGGTCGGCATGGCGAGCGCTATCTGCCCGTTCAACCTTGCCGAGGTCTGCGAGACGGCGGTTGCGCTGATCAAAAACCCTGAGCACGTCATTTCCGACACGCTCAAGGCGCCCGATTTTCCGGGCGGTGGACAGATTATTTATAACGCCGACGAGCTTGCGAAAATTTACGCGACCGGACGCGGCTCGGTGCGGGTGCGCAGCCGTTACCGTGTGGACAAAAGCAGCGGCTGCCTTGAAATTGTCGAGATTCCGCCAACCACAACGGATGAGGCCATCATCGACAAGGTCGTTGAGCTGGTCAAATCCGGCAAGGTGCGCGAAATCGCCGATATCCGCGACGAAACCGATCTCGGCGGCCTTAAAATCACGCTGGATTTAAAGCGCGGCGTCGACGCGGACAAGCTGATGCGCCGGCTTTATAAGCTCACCCCGCTTGAGGACGCATTTTCCTGCAACTTCAACGTGCTTATCGGCTCCTCCCCGCGGGTGATGGGCGTCGGTGAGCTGCTCAGCGAATGGACGGCGTTCCGGCTTGAGTGCATCCGCCGCAGGCTGTATTTTGAGCTGAAAAAGAAGCGCGAGAAGCTGCATTTGCTGCAAGGCCTTGCTAAGATCCTGCTCGATATCGACAAGGCGATTAAAATTGTCCGCGAAACCGAGGAGGAGCGCGAGGTCATCCCCAACCTGATGATCGGCTTTGGCATCGACGAGGTGCAGGCCGAATACGTCGCGGAGATCAAGCTGCGGCAGTTAAACCGCGAATATATCTTAAAGCGCATCGAGGAGATCGACGATCTGAAAAATAGCATCGCCGATATCGAAGAAACGCTTAAAAGCCGCCCGCGCATGCTCTCGATCATCACGTCGGAGCTCAAAGCCGTCGCCAAAAAGTACGGACAGGCACGTAAGAGCGAGGTCTTTTTTGACGACGAGGTTGAAGAAACCGAGGTCGAGGAAGCCGCGCCCGATTACCCGGTGCATCTGTTCTTCACGCGTGAGGGCTACTTTAAAAAGATTACGCCGCAGTCGTGGCGCATGTCGGGTGAGCACAAGCTCAAGGAGGGCGATGCGGTGGTGCAGGCTATAGAGGCGACCAACCGCTCGCATCTGCTGTTCTTCTCGGACAGAGGGCAGGTCTATAAGGCCGTCGCCGCCGACTTTGAGGACACTAAGGCCAGCGTGCTCGGCGATTATATAGCGGCCAAACTTGGTTTTGACGAGGGCGAAAACGCCGTTTATATGGCCGTGACCAACGACTACAAGGGCTATATGTTCTTCGGCTTTGAAAACGGCAAGATCGCCAAAATTGCACTGGCCTCTTATGAGACCAAGACCCGCCGCAAAAAGCTGACCAGCGCCTACAGCACCAAGGAGCCGCTGACCGGTATGTTGGCGGCTGAGGGGGATATTACGCTGCTGCTTAAAGCCACCAACGGCAAGGTGCTGTTGCTGGATACCGCGCGCATCGCGGTCAAAACCGCGCGCGATTCCATCGGTGTGCAAACGCTGACCGTCAAGGGCAAAAATATGCTTGCCGCCATCAAGCGCTTTGAGGACGGCATGCTGGATAATCCGCACCATTATTATTCGCGTTCGATTCCCTCGGCGGGCTACACCCCGCGCGAAGAGGATATTATGACTCAGATCACACTGGGGCAGGAATGACCGGGGAAAACGCCGTCTAAAATAACCGCTAAAGGCGTTTTAGGGCATTTGCGGCGCTCAAAAGCATAATAAAAGCTGTCATGCGAAAAATCCGCATGACAGCTTTGCCCGGATGGGCAACCGACAAAGTTCGGGGCAAACGCTTTCCCGAACTCGGTGCGGCGTTGTTAGTTTGCGCCGGTGGGCGAATTTTATACAAAAAAGTATTTTTACATAAAGGTTGCATTGCCGAAACTTTTATGCTATCATTGTCCAGTCAAAGCATATGTATGCTTCAAATGAATCGGAGGTCATATTAATGGGAATGTTAGAAATCGTCGGCGGTTTTGTGCTGATTGTGTTGTGCGTAATTATTATTGCCGCCGTTACCGCTCAGGAATCCAAGAGTGGACTTGGCACCATTGCAGGCGAGTCGTCCGGAACGTTTTTTGATAAAAACCGTGGAAAAACCAAAGATGCCATGCTGGTTCGGGCAACCACCATCACCGGCATTGCTATGGCGGTTGTCACTTTGGTTGTGCTTTTCGCCTCGCTGAGATAGTCTTGAATATGGTGACGGAGTTCTGCTTTTACGGCGGAACTCCGTTTTTTTATCATAATATCGCTATTTTCAAAAGGTATGGCTATTCTTTGCGGCTCATTTTTTCGCCCGCATCTTTGACGGTGGTGGGAAAGCGCGCTGATTCTATATAATCGGGCGGGTTGAAAAATTTCTTTGCAAGGTGTGCCTGACTTTTAATGATGAAAGGGATGTATATGTCGGATTTAGAAAAAAGGATTCGGGTACAGTTGCGTAAAAGCGGCCAAAAGCCGATTGCCCATAAAGAGCTGCGCCGCCGCGCCGGGGTGGATAAAAAGGATATCGACGAATATCAAAAGCTGATCAACGGCATGCAGGCGCGCGGCGAAATCATTGGCGAAAACCGCCGCGTCGTTCTTTCGCAAAATGTGGGCGCCCGGCCCGCCACCATCATCAAGGTCAAAAGCACCTTCGGCTTTGCGCGCCCCGACGGCGCCGAGCGGGATGTTTTTGTGCCGGGGCGGCAGCTCATGGGCGCCATGCCCGGCGACCGTGTGATGCTTCGGGTGAAGAAGTCCGACGGTGAGCTTGAGGCCGGCGAGGTGCTGTCGTTTTTAGAGCGCGCCCGCGTGCGCCTGTCTGGTACCGCAAAGCCCAACGCCTATGGCGAACTTGAGC
>JAEWMM010000083.1 GCA_023457175.1 Bacillota bacterium
GCGCTGCACCGGGCAATCAGCTTTTGCTCGATTAAAAAAGGCGGCTTTGGCGAAAAGCCATAACCGGCAATGTAAATATGTTCATTTGGGTTAATCGGACGATACCAGCCCCCGCAGCCACGATCGGCGTTGCCGCTGTTGGGATCAAATACCATTTTCGCACCCCCTGCAATTAAAATCAGCTTATTTAATAGCGGCTCAATATAATGATAATAAATATAATAGCACAAATCAAAAAAGAAGAAAACGAGGGTTTTGTAAATAATCTTTCTTCCGGTACAGCAGATATTGGAAGGATGCGCATGGCGCCATAAACCGGGACAAAAAGAGCAGCAAAACAAAAAGCTTGATTTAAAAGTATCCTACAATTATACTAGAATTTATAAGTTTGCGCAAAATACAGATGGATGGTTCTGTTTGCCGCATGAGTACAGCACAGGGGGAAGATGAATTATGAAGATTTCGACCAAGGGCCGGTATGCGCTGCGGTTGATGGTTGATTTGGCAATGGCCGAAACCAAAGAGTATGTTTCGTTAAAGGATATTGCGGATCGGCAGAACATATCCGCCAAATATATGGAACAAATTATTGCATTGCTCAAAAATGCGCGACTGGTCAGCAGCGTGCGGGGGCCGCGCGGGGGCTATCGTCTTTCAAGAAATGCCGGCGATTATACGGTGGGCGAAATTTTGCGGCTGACCGAGGGCAGTCTGGCGCCGGTGGCCTGTGTTGACAGCAGCGACCCGGTTGATTGTGAGCGCTGCGACGGCTGCGCTACCGTCGAGTTGTGGCGTAAGCTCGATACGGCCATTTCTCAGGTGGTGGATAATATGACGCTTGCCGATCTGGTGGTTATTCAGCGTGAAAAGAAGCGTGATCAGGCATGAAAAAAGTTATGGTGGCGATGAGCGGCGGTGTGGATTCCTCCGTCTCGGCGCTTTTGCTGCAGCGGCAGGGCTATAGCCTGTGCGGCGCAACGCTTGTCCTGTATGCCAACAGCGATATCGGCCTGTGCGATACAAGAACCTGCTGCTCACTCGACGACGTGGAGGACGCGCGCCGGGTATGTACAAGGCTCGGGATAGACCACTTTGTTTTTAATATGAAGGCGCAGTTTAAGCAGGGGGTTATCGAGCCGTTTGCCGAGGGGTACCGGCGCGGAGAGACGCCAAACCCCTGTATTGAGTGCAACCGGTCGATAAAATTTTCAGGCGTGCTGGATAGAGCACGGCAGCTTGACTATGACGCTATTGCCACCGGTCACTATGTGCAGCGCGATTATGACGCCGCCACGGGACGGTGGCTGCTTAAAAAAGCGAAGGACCCGGCGAAGGATCAAAGCTATGTGCTGTATGTGCTGACGCAGCCGACGCTGGCCCAAACGCTTTTTCCGCTGGGTGGGTTAACGAAGCACGAGGTGCGTGCGCTCGCCGAGGAGGAAGGGCTTATCACCGCTAAAAAGTCGGAAAGTCAGGATATCTGCTTTGTCCCCGACGGAGATTATGCGGGCTTTTTGGCGAACACGCTCGGCATTGCCTCGGATCCGGGCCGTTTTGTCAGCCCGCAGGGCGGGGTTTTGGGGCAGCACGCAGGTATGATACACTACACGCTGGGGCAGCGCCGGGGTCTGGGCGTCTCGGCAGACCGCAGACTGTTTGTCGTCCAAAAAGATATGCAGCGGAATGCCGTTGTGCTCGGGGATGAAGCGCTGCTGATGCAACGCCGCATGACGGTGGACACGCTCAACTGGGTGTCTGTCGGCGCGCCGCAGGGCAGCATTCGGGCACAGGTTAAATCGCGGTACCGGCAGTCGGCCCAGCCCGCGTGGCTGCATCCGCAGGAGAACGGCAGCTTAGTGGTGGAATTTGACGCACCGCAGCGCGCGCTGACCCCCGGGCAGGCCGCGGTTTTTTATGCGGAGGACATTGTACTGGGCGGCGGAACCATCCGCGGCGGCACATGGGAGGATGAAGGCGCATGAAGGAGCAGTTTTGCCGCAGCGCAATGCTGCTGGGCGAAGAAGCGATAGAACGGCTGGCTAAGAAGCGGGTGGCGGTGTTTGGCGTTGGCGGCGTGGGCTCCTTTTGCGTTGAGGCGCTGGCCCGGGCGGGCGTGGGTGCGCTGATGCTGTTCGATTCGGATGAGGTCGCCCTTTCCAACCTTAACCGGCAGATTATTGCGCTGCACAGCACGGTCGGCCGTCCCAAGGCCGAGGTGATGCGCGAGCGTATACTGGATATTAACCCCGACGCCGTCGTGGATGTCTACAAGGTGTTCTACACCGCCCAAAACGCGGATGAGTTTGATCTTTCGGGCTGCGATTATATTGTGGACGCCATCGATACGGTATCGGCCAAGCTGGAATTGATTGAGCGGGCGACGCGGCTGGGCGTGCCGGTTATCAGCAGCATGGGCACCGGCAACAAGCTGGATCCCTCGCGCTTTGCAATTGCGGATATTCATAAAACCAGCGTTTGCCCGCTGGCCAGAGTGATGCGTTATGAGCTGCGCCGCAGAGGAGTACGGTCGCTCAAGGTACTGTATTCAACCGAGCCGGTTATAACGCCGGAGGCGCAGGAAGCGCCCGCGCCGGGCCGCCGGCAGACCCCCGGCAGCATTTCGTTTGTGCCGTCGGTTGCGGGCCTGATGATTGCCGGAGAGGTTATACGAGAGCTGGCCGCGAAAAAATGACGTGAAAAAGAGCTTGATCTTGCAAAGAGACTTTGCGATATCAAGCTCTTTTATTTGAGTTGATGAAGGATTTATTGCGCGTTAAGATTGACATGGAGGGAAAATTTGATATGATGGAGATAGATGACAAAACGTCAGTTGTGCACAAAATCTTATTGCAGAGGGAGATTTTTATTATGGTAAACAACAAACGCTTGCTGGACACCTTTCTGGAATATGTCCAGATCGACAGTGAGACAGGCAACGAGAAGGCCTTTGCGGAGCATATGGCGCAGACGCTCAAGGCATTAGGGGGTATTGTGAGTACCGACAACGCCGGAGAGGCGCTCGGCTCAAACGGTTATAACGTTTACAGCACTTTTGAAGGCACGCTGCCCGGCGAGCCGATTCTCTTTTCCGCCCACATGGATACCGTCAAACCCGGCGTCGGTATTAAGCCGGTGGTGGCGGACGGTATTGTACGCAGCAGCGGCGACACGATTCTGGCCAGCGACGACAAGTCCGGCATTGCGGGCATTATAGAGGCTGTCCGAAGCATCAAGGAGCAGGGCATTCCTCACCGTACCTTTGAGGTTGTCTTCACCATCTGCGAAGAGGGCGGCCTGCGCGGCGCCAAGCAGCTCGACTATTCGCGTATTAAGTCCAAAAAGGGCGTCGCGCTTGATTCGAGCGGCAATGTCGGCAAGATTATTGCGCAGGCGCCGGGACAGATCAAAATTTATGCGGATGTCATCGGCAAAACCGCCCACGCCGGCATTGCGCCTGAAAGCGGCATTTCGGCTATTCAGGTTGCTGCGCATGGCATTGCGAAAATGAAACTGCTGCGCATCGACGAAGAAACGACGGCGAATATCGGTGTCATCAACGCGCAGTATGCGACCAATATTGTGCCTGACAAGGTCTCGATCGTCGCTGAAACAAGAAGTCGCAATTATGACAAGCTGCAGGCACAGGCCAAGCATATGGTGGACTGTATGCAGAGCGCCTGCGACGCGTTTGGGGCAAAGCTTGAGTGCCGCTGCGATACCGCTTATGTCAGCTATAATATTCCGCATGGCCACGCGCTGATCAAGGAACTGTCGGCCGTTCTGGCGGATATGGGTATAGAGCCTGTTGTCGGCAGCACCGGCGGCGGCAGCGACGTGAATATTTTCAATCTCAACGGTATTGAGGCGGTAGTACTGGCAACGGGCATGTCTAAGGTGCATACCACCGATGAATTTATAGAGGTCCGACAGCTTGAGCTGACCGCTGAGATGATGTACCGGCTGATGATTGCCGCCAAGTAGGCGGAGGCAAGCACATCAGGAATTATTGCAGCCTTAATGCCGGATTCTTGCAGAATTTTTCACAGGCATTTCAAAATTTGGAGACTATGAGTAATTGACATAAAAAAGCTTATAGATTATATACAAACTATATAAAATACTTAAGGCATTGCTAGAACACTGATTAAAATATAGACAAAATATTTCTATCCTGTTATAATATGATTAAGTAACCATAGATTTATACCATATACCGATTATATGCGGAGGTGTGTAAATGAAGGCGAATTGCCTGAAAGCGTTAAATGCCGTCGACCGGAACGCCCAGACGCTTTGCGCGGTAAGCGATGCCATTTGGGAAACACCGGAGACCGCGTTTTTAGAATTTGCTTCGGCAAAAGCACTGATCGAAGCTTTAAGGGACTTTGGATTTACGGTTACCGAGCAGGTTGCCGGCATTGAAACCGCATTTTCTGCGCGTTACGGATCAGGAAAACCGGTCATCGGCATTTTAGGGGAGTTTGACGCGCTGTCCGGCTTGAGTCAAACGGCGAATTCCGCTGAAAAAATACCGCTTTTGCCCGGTGAGCCGGGCCATGGCTGCGGACATAACCTTCTGGGTGTCGGCTCTCTGGCCGCCGCAGTTGCCATACGTGAATATCTTAAAGAGAATAACTGCTCCGGTACGGTCATTTATTATGGATGCCCGGGCGAGGAGGGTGGTTCCGGCAAAGCATTTATGGCGCGGGACGGTGTTTTTGATGAACTCGACTGCGCGCTGACATGGCACCCTTGGGATATTAACGCCGTAAGCAACGAGACCTCGCTTGCAAATTATCAGGTGGCCTACCGCTTTAAGGGGGTTAGCGCCCACGCAGCCGCTGCGCCGCATATGGGGCGCAGCGCACTTGACGCTGTTGAGCTTATGAACGTCGGCGTACAGTTTTTGCGTGAGCACATGATCGAAAAAGCGCGGATACATTACGCGATTACCAATGCGGGCGGCTTTTCGCCCAACGTGGTACAGCCCGAGGCCGAGGCGCTTTATCTGATTCGCGCGCCCAAGAACCAGCAGGTTCAGGCGCTGTTTGAGCGGGTCAATAAAATTGCACAGGGCGCGGCGCTTATGACCGAGACAACGATGGAATGCGACTTTATCAAGGCGTGCTCCAACATGGTTGTCAATTCGGCTTTGCTTGAGGTTTTTCAGCAGTCTTTTAAGGCGCTTGCACCGCCTGCTTATACCGATGAGGAAATAGCGTTTGCCCAAAAGATCATCAAGAGTTATGAAAATCCGGCGAACCCCTATGAGGCGGAGATAGAGCGTTACACCAAGGAGGATCAGGCCTTTTTGCGCAGCCGGATGGATAAACCCCTCTTTGATTTTATTGCGCCGCCCGCAGCGGTTGAAGGCTTTATGGGCGGCTCCACCGATGTGGGCGATGTCAGCTGGGTCTGCCCCACCGCGCAGATTTATGTCACTGCCAAAGCGGCGCTTACCCCCGCGCATTCCTGGCAGCAGGTTGCGCAGGGCAAAAGCAGCATTGCGCATAAGGGAATGCTTTATGCGGGCAAGGTGATTGCCGCAACGGCGATAGCGCTGCTTGAACAGCCGGCGCTGATTGAAAAGGCCAAGGCGGAGCACAAGATGCGCCTTGGCGGTGAAAGTTACCGTTGCGCCATACCTAAACAGGTCAGGCCCCGCGCTATAGCGCCCAAGAAATAGGTCAGGCCCCAAAATGGTTCTTATGCCGCTTTTTGCGTGCTGCAACAACGTAATCCGCGGCATAACATAATTATTTTATAAGGAGGATTTTTCTATGAGCGCATCTACCCCTGCTGCCCAGAAAAAGAGTGCGGTCGATCGCTTTCTCGATGGTATTGAGAGAGTGTGCAACAAGCTTCCGCCGCCCGCAATCCTGTTCGTCTACCTGTTTCTAATCGTTGCCATCATCGGTGCGATCTTCACGGCTACCGGTGTCACCATGACCAACCCCGCGACCAAAGAGGCGGTTGCTTCCGCAAACCTCTTCTCGTCGGAAGGCATCAAGTGGCTGCTTGACAATCTGGTCAAGAACTTTACCGGCTTTGCGCCGCTCGGCTTGGTCATCACCATGACGCTGGCGATCGGCATGTGCGAGGAGTCAGGCATGATTCTGTCCATGCTGCGTAACAGCCTGCGCAACGTCCCCGCCTCCATCG
>JAEWMM010000084.1 GCA_023457175.1 Bacillota bacterium
GCCGACAATCCTGCCTGCGGACGCGTCATGCCGGCCGAGCGCTCGGCCGGCGAGCGCCTGGGCGATATGGCGCTTATTGAGTACGCCATGACCGCTCAGGAGGCGGCTCAGGAGGCCCGCCGCTGTCTGCGCTGCGACCACTTCGGCTACGGTTCATTCAAGGGTGGGAGGACGAAACAATGGTAAAGCTGACGATAGACCGCATTCCCCTGACGGTGCCGGACGGCACCACCATTCTGGATGCCGCGCGATCCATCGGCATCGGGGTGCCCAGCCTGTGCTATTTAAAGGGCGTTAACGAGATTGGCGCCTGCCGCGTCTGCGTCGTGGAAGTGGCGGGCATGGAGAAGCTGGCCCCCTCCTGCAACACCGTTGCCGAGGACGGCATGGCGGTGTTCACCAACAGCCCCCGTGTGCGCGAGGCGCGCCGCGTGAACGTTGAGCTGCTGCTCTCGCAGCACGACTGCCGCTGCGCCGCTTGTGTGCGAAGCGGCAACTGCGCGCTGCAGGCCCTCGCCAACGACTTAGGGATTCTCGAAATTCCTTATGCGGCCGACTATGCGCCCACCGACTGGACGACGACCTTTCCGCTCTACCGCGACGCCGCCAAATGTATCAAGTGCATGCGCTGCGTGCAGGTCTGCGATAAGGTGCAGGGGCTCAATATATGGGATGTTGAGGGCACCGGCTCGCATACGACGGTCGACATCTCCTACAACCGGCAGATTGCGAATGCCGACTGCGCGCTCTGCGGCCAGTGCATCACCCACTGCCCCGTAGGCGCGCTGCGCGAGCGGGACGATACCCAGAGGGTGTTCGACGCGCTGGCAAACCCCGATATCATCACCGTCGTGCAGGTGGCGCCCGCCGTGCGCGCCGCCTGGGCCGAATCGCTCGATATCCCCGAAAGCGAGGCGACGGTGGGGCGCATGGTCGCCGCGCTGCGCCGCATCGGCTTTGACTATGTTTTTGACACCAATTTTGCCGCCGACCTGACGATTATGGAGGAGGGCAGCGAATTTTTGGCGCGGCTTAAAAATCCGGCCTATCTCGACAAGCCGCTGTTTACCTCCTGCTGCCCCGGCTGGGTGCGCTTTTTAAAGGCGCGCTACCCGGAATATACCGAGAATCTTTCCACCGCAAAATCGCCGCAGCAAATGTTCGGTGCGGTCGCCAAGACCTATTTTGCCGACAAGCTCGGTGTTGACCCGCAGAAAATCTGCTGTGTTTCGATTATGCCCTGCGTGGCCAAAAAGCAGGAGTGCGCGCTGCCCACAATGCGGAATGCGCAATCGGAACAGGATGTTGACATTGTCATCACCACCCGTGAGCTGGCCCGCATGATGCGCTCGGAGCATATTCTGCTGCGCAGCCTTGCGGAAGAAGCGTTTGACAGCCCAATGGGCGTCGCGACCGGCGCCGGCGTCATCTTTGGCACAACCGGCGGCGTGATGGAAGCGGCGCTGCGCAGCGCTTATTTCCTCGTCAAGGGCGAAAACCCCGACCCCGACGCCTTTAAAACGGTGCGCGGCCCGGACGGCTGGAAGGAGGCGTCCTTCACGCTTGAGGGCAATAAGCTCAAGGTCGCGGTGGTCAGCGGGCTGGGCAACGCCCACCGGCTGCTCGACGCGATGCGCCGCGGTGAGACGCGCTACGATTTTGTAGAGGTCATGGCCTGCCCCGGCGGGTGCGCGGGCGGCGGTGGCCAGCCGATTCACGACGGGTGTGAGCTTTCTGGCGCACGCGGCGAGAAGCTCTACGGGCTGGATAAGGAGGCTAAAATCCGCTTTTCACACGATAACCCGGAGATTAAGTGCCTGTATCAGGAGTTTCTTGGTCAGCCGCTTTCAGAAAAGGCGCATCACCTGCTGCACACAGACCATGCCGGCTGGAGCATGAACGAGCCCTATCGGGTTGGAGGCAGGCTATAAACGGTTGATTAAAGCATTCTTTTGGTATAAACTATAAGCGGAAAGGATGATGACAATGAACAATTTCGAGTTTTATACCCCGACAAAGGTTATTTTCGGCAAGGGTGTGGAAAACCGCATCGGCCAAGAGGTCAAGGCCCGCGGCGCATCTAAGCTTCTGGTACACTTCGGTGGCGGCAGTGTGAAAAAGACCGGCCTTTTGGATCGCGTCGAGGCTTCGCTGAAAGCGGCAGGCATCGATTACATCCTGCTCGGCGGCGTTCAGCCCAATCCCCGGCTGGGCCTCGTACATGAGGGCATCAACCTTTGCCGCGGCGAAAAGGTCGACATGATTCTGGCCGTCGGCGGCGGTTCGGCGATCGATTCAGCCAAGGCTATTGCGATAGGCGTGCCATATGACGGCGATGTGTGGGATTTTTACGACGGCAAGGCCGTTCCTACCGCCGCGCTGCCCACCGGCAATATTCTGACCATTGCCGCCGCAGGCAGCGAGACGAGCGCCAACAGCGTCGTCACCAACGAGGAGGGCTGGATGAAACGCGGCTTTGGCCACGAGCTGCTGCGCCCCGCCTTTACGCTGATGAACCCCGAGCTGCTTTACACGCTGCCAACCTATCAGACGGCCTGCGGCGTGGTGGATATTATTATGCACACCTTTGAGCGCTTCTTTTCCCCCGGCGGCCTCAACGAGGTGACCGACCGCATCGCCGAGGTCATTTTACGCACCGTTATGCAGTATGGCGCGGTGTGTGTCCGGGAGCCTGAAAATTATGAGGCGCGTTCCGAGGTCATGTGGGCGGGCAGCCTGTCGCACAACCACCTCACCGGGCTTGGCCGCGTCACCGACTGGGCGACCCACCAGCTTGAGCACGAGCTCGGCGGCATGTTCGACGTGGCGCACGGCGCGGGGCTGTCGGCCATGTGGGGCTCGTGGGCGCGTTATGTCTACAAGCAGGACGCCATGCGTTTTGCCCGCTACGGCGTCAATGTGCTGGGCCTGAACCTCTACTATGAGAACCCTGAGGAAACCGCGCTGGCGGCCATTGAGGCGACCGAGACCTATTTTCGGTCAATCGGCATGCCGGTCAATATCGTCGAGCTGATGGGCCGTACGCTGACGGAAGAAGAAATGAAGACGCTGTCGGTTAAGTGCACGACCTTTGGACGGCGAAAAATCGGCGGCTTTGTCAAGCTGGGTGAGCAGGAGATTCTTGATATTTACCGCATGGCCAATAAGGCGTAACGGTGTAAATTATAAAAACTGCGTAAAACCCTGTGGCGGAGTTGAACTGCCCCCCATTTGTTAGACAGTAAATATACTGAAACAAATGGGGGGCAGTTTCGTTTGCATCACAGCGCGGGGCTTGCTTTATTTGGCATGATTTTTGCGGTAGGCCAGATAGCTTTCCAGAATCAGCACGGCGGCGACGGCGTCGATGACCGCCTTGCGTTTTTTGCCGCGCACGTCGGGCTGATTCAAGATACCGATGGCCGAAACGGTGGTGCTGCGCTCATCCCACAGCGTCACAGGCAGGCCGCTCTGTTCGCGCAGTGTTTCAGCCAATTGCTGCGCCAATTCACTGCGGGGCCCGGCGGTGCCGTTCATATTCAGCGGGTTGCCGACGACAATTTCCTCAGCGCGAAGCGCTGTGACCTGTGCCAGAATTTTGGCGACCAGTCGCTCACGGTTGCGCTCGGCAATGACCGTAACCGGCGAAGCCAGCAGCTCGCTTTTGTCGCAGACGGCAAGGCCGGTGCGGGCGTCGCCATAATCGACAGCCAGAACAATCACGGTTAAAAATCCCCCTTTAAAATCGCGGATGTCAGTATATTTCGGCGCCGGTGTAATAGTGCTCAAGAATCTCGACATAATCATAGCCGTCCAGCGCCATGTAATGCGCGCCGTACTGGCTCATGCCAACGCCGTGGCCATAGCCGTAAACGGTGAACTCAAACCGCTCTTTAGCGGCGTTGTAAGAAACGTCGAAACAGTGTGAGCGCAGCGCAAAGGCTAAGAGCTTTTCCCGCACGCTGCGGCCGGTTATTAGCCCGGTTCCGTAGGTGCCGCCCTGTGAGCGGGTCTTTCCGCCGATTTCCACCGTGCCGACATAGCCGCCCGGCGCGTCGTGCTCGACCGATATCCAATCCTCGGGGTCGCCGTTGAGCGCGATGCCGTAAACCTTTTTGACCTTTGCGGCAAAGTCGTCCTCCGGGATGACATAGCTGCTTTTATAATAGGGCGATTTGCGGTCATAGTCGCTTTCTACCGAGACGAGATAGGGCAGCGCGCCGCCCCAAACCGCCTGAGAGCTGGTGGTAGAGCCGCAGCTCGTCGAGTGGTAGACGGTGTTGGCATAATGACCGTTATAATAGGCCGAAACGCCCAAAACCGCATCCACCGCATTTTTGACGTTGGAGGACACGTCGGTATTCAGCAGAACCGCGGGTGCGATACCGGCGGCATTGTTGTATTTAATCATGGTATAGGTGGCCACAACATGCGCTTTTAACGCTTCGGGCGCCAGATTGCCGCGCGTCTCGTTCTGAAGCACCTGGCAGACGAGGTCATAGGCGTTCATGCGCCGGACGCCGCCTCCGGTGGTGTAAGAAAGCGTTTCGTCGAAGACATCCTCATGGGCGGACGGCGTATTGCCCGAACCGCGGGGGATATCCTCTTCCTCCTCATCGTCATCCTCACCCTCGTAGATATATACAACCTCGTCCTCCGACGACGATGCTTCTTCCGGTGCGGATGATGACGTTTCAGGCGGCGATGATGATACCGCCGGTGCCGACGATGATACGGCCGGCGGCGCCGATGATGACGCTTGGACCTGAGACGATGCGGCCGGTGTGGACGATGACGGCGCTTGCGGCGCCGATGATGCGGCCGAAGCTTCGGATGAGGCGTCCGGTTCGGACGAGGATGCCCTCAGCCGCCAGGACGGTACCTCCCGCACAGGGCCCAGTACGGTTTGCTGCGCCGAAGAAGCGTCCGGAATGATGGTTTGCTGCGCGGGAACGCCGTTGCCTGATGCGCCGAGCAGCGTGGCGACAGCGCCGGCTAACGCCATCACCGCCATAACGCAGCTGATGGCAATGCACCCTATTGCGGCCTGTTTGTGCCGTTTACTGCGGCCTGTGCGGCGCGCGGGGCGCAACGGCCGCTGCCTTGTGCTGCGTGCCCTGTCGCGCGG
>JAEWMM010000085.1 GCA_023457175.1 Bacillota bacterium
CGTGTGGCAGGGTTCGGCAGCACGGCGGGCGCAGTCAGCTGCCGTGTGGCAGGGTTCGGCGACACGGCGGGCGCAGTGAGCTGCCGTGTGGCAGGGTTCGGCAGCACGGCGGACGCAGTCGGCTGCCGTGTGGCAGGGTTCGGCGATAGGGCGGGCGCAGTCGGCTGCGGCACTGCCTCCTGAAACGCTGTCTGCGGCAGGATAATCGTCGTCTCCTGTTCACGTTGAATGGCGGTATCAAACCGGGGGGTCAGGGCAGGCAGCATGATAGGCGGTGTGTCTACAATTACCTTTTCCCGACGTGTCTCGGGCTGCGCAGCAGCCTTCTTGTTTTCAAGCGCCGGCTGCGCCGCCGGTGTGCTTTCTGCTTTCTTTTGAGCCGGCCGCACCTGAACAACCTCTGTATTTAACTGTGCGGTTGAGCTATGGTCGGTTATCACGGTCTGTGTCGATCTTCCTCTTTCAGAAGTCTCGTAGTTTTGGGCCAGTGTTGGCTTGCCTGGCGGAGTTGCGCGCTGATAACGCAGCAGCTCTGCGCGGTATCGTTCCATCATCGCTTCCAGCGATGCATGATCAAAGTCATTAGCAGTTGGTCTTTGCACGACGCCTCAGCCTCCTTTTTTATTCTCTCAAAAAGTATATGAGCTGTTGCCGTACAAATATTAACCCTGCGCCTATATTTCTGCAGCTTATGCCAATCCTCCATCAAAAGCCCGAATAGCACAGCGCGCAGATTTTGTCTGCAGGAGCAAAACCGGGCCCATTAGGCCGGCGCCCTTTACAAAGCTGACGCACAACGGAATAATCCGCCGCTAATCGTTATTGTCTCACGCCCTGTGAGGACTGACGCAACGCCAATCTCCGGCTGTTGTGTAGATAAGTGAATGACAAAAGGGCCGCACAAATGCGGCCCTTTGAGGCTTTGTCTTATTTCTTACTCATCAGGGACATGGGGTCAATGAACTTGCCGTTTTCTTTGCACTCAAAATGCAGATGCGTCGGCATAAGGCTCTCTGCCGGAACATACCCGACAAGCCCGATCACCTGACCAAGCTTGACCGAATCGCCCTCTTTGGCCGAGGGCTGCTTGGCCAAACCACAATAGGTTGTAACCACACCGTTCGAATGGGTAATTTCCACCACGTATCCCCAAAGTGCATCGGAACGCACCGCCGTTACTTTGCCCTTGGCCGCCGCCTTTACCGCAGCGCCCTGTTCGGCTGCAATATCAATGCCGTTATGGGTGCGCCAGTCGCCCAGCGTTTCGCTCTTGACCAGCGCGCCGTTGGAGTAGGGCGTGAATACCTCGCCCTCAATCGGCATGGTCAAGGATAATTTTGCTGACGACGCCGGCACGCCGGACTGCCCTGAGCCGGTGGAATGCTCTGCCGGCTGACTCAACGAGGATTGCTCCTTTGAGGAAGAGGAGGACGGCTGCGAGGATTCTACTTTGACGCCGTCTTGCTTTTTTCCCGCCGCCTCCTCCAACTGAGGGAAGTTCCATTCATCCGCCGCCGAATACGCACGCGATATCGTACTGGGTTGGGTCGGGGGAGAAACGGTTGCGTCTCCTGTACCGGTCTCCATGGCGAGATAAGCCGCGGTTCCCGCGCCTGCCAGACAGAAAGCCAGTACAACATAAAAGCCTTTACCACTTAAAAAACCTGTAAATTTATTTTCGGAACGATCAGACATCTTTTGCACCTCCGACCTTATTTTGAGCGGAACAGGTGCCGGTTATGCCTAGCTTTTTTAAAAAAGAAAATTAATTATGGCGGCATTTCTCCGGCGTTTTAATCCACATGCTTATTAGCATGCCCTGAAAATATTCGAACAGACAGCGTGCAATGCGCTTTTTTAGAATAAAATATTTCAGAAAGATCTTCACAGCAGGGCGCCGTTCACACAGAAAAAATACTGTTTTGCAAGTATTGAATAATACTGTCAAGAATAATATGACCCGTACGCAAAACAACCGCTCTTTCCATATTACCGCCTATTAAAGTGAACCTGCTTGGCGGGGCATCTTATTTACAAGCCGCGACAGCGTATGACGACGCTGATGCGCAGAGTCAACCGGAAGCATTTGCCTTATTCGAATGTCCGTATCGAGCGATGAAACAGCCCGGTACACCGGCAGCCTGATTGCATCAAAAAATAGAGCAGCGAGGACGTCGTGCCCTCACTGCTCTAATTTAAACCACAATTCTGTACAGTCCTGCGCTGTTTTGATAAAACAACACCCCACAATGCCGTTACCTTCCCCGTATAAAACCCCGTCTAAGACAGGTGGGTGAGCGCCCACAGACATCGCGCTCCCTTCTTCCGCACAACCCTCAAAGGGGCTGGCGGGAGGTCTGCACTAGTCTGTTGGAGACACTTAAGACCCCAAATTTATGCTTGTCGGATTATAAATGGAAAAGGATGTCGTACACCGCAGGGTATCGTAATGTTATCTTATGACCGTAAGCTGTAATTATTCTTCTTCAATAAAATCGTAATCCTCGCCAAGACGTTCCATAAACATGGCGGAAATCCGGTTGAATTCCGCTTCGTCCTCGATGGCCTCAAGGAATTCCTCAACGCCCTGTGCAACGACCTTGAGAACCACCAGCTCACCCGGATCGGACAGTATCTCGTCGGGATCTTCAATGACCGGAATCAGGGCAAGATACTGGACGCCGTCTTCCTCCAGCATATCGGCCACTTCAAACTCATGCTCGACGCCGTCCTCGTCAACGAGGGTAATAATGCCTTCGCCCGAATCGCAGCCGCAGCCGCAAGCGCAATCTTCTTCTTCATGGTCGTGACCACAGTTGCAATGCTCGCTCATAATCTATTTTACTCCTCTCATTTTCTAGGTATAGTTTACGCCATACGCAAACGAAAGTCAAGAGAAACGGCTTTTAGGTATTTTATGCAAAAATAAATTATTTTGTTGAAAATAGTTGACTTATCCGATCGATTATGCTATATTAAAGATGCAGAAAAGGTCAAACGTTTAAAGCATAAAAAACGAAAGGGGGCGATTCCGGTGTACAGCGAAGAACCGTTTCACTATATTCGGGCTGTTGCTGTCGGTTGAAATACAGGGTCTGTAAGAATGGTTGTCTGCTTTAGAAATCTTCTTTTACGCCAACAAACTATTTGTCATAGCTATAAACCCGATGGCGTTGCCTGATACCCCCGCAAATTTATATAGATGAAGAGAGATGACATTAAAAACTAATGCTAAATAATCCAATGCGTTAAGCGCCGTTTTCCATGAGGGGAAACGGCGCTTAATGTTTTATAGTCAAACGGCTTAAAAGTCCCATTATCTTTTCGGCCTATTTTGCGCCTTGCCGGTTGTCGTCCTTAGGTAAGTGCAGTGCATGCATCCTCCGCCTTGGCCTGCATAAAATATCCGCACCAATCCTGCTCCAATTTTTAAACTCTTGACTATATTTATTCTAAAAACTATTGCCCTGCTTAAAAACGCAATTTAAAAAAAGCGAGACCGTTTTGTCTAAGAAAACGGTCTCGCACAAGCGATTAGACGCCCGACAAGGCGGGATAAAAACCACAGGATAAAATAGCCTGGCGTTATAAATCAGAAAGCACCGGCCTGCCGGTTTCAAGCGATTTTTGGGGGTCTATTAACCGCTGGTTACCGCTGCCCCTGAACCGCAGCGACAGGTCGCGCTGCGCGAGCACAAACCGGCCGTCCACCAGCAGGCAGCAAAGCGCAAGCAGCTCGGTAACAGCCGGATCGCCCTTGCCCTTTTCCAAAAGCTCTTCGAAAGTATAGCCTGAGAAGGCCACCACATCCTTGCCACGCCGGCGCACCGCCTGCGCCAAAGGCAGCAGGCCGACGGCCTGCTCAAACGGCTCGCCCCCCGAAAGCGTGATGCCGCGCAGCAGCGGATCGGCGTCAAAGGCGTCGAGAATCTTTTGCAGCGCACAATCATAACCACCCGACGCATCGTGCGTTTCAGGGTTGTGGCAGCCCGGGCAGCGGTGCGGGCAGCCCTGCACAAACACAGTCAGGCGTATGCCCGGCCCGTCGACAATAGACTCGCGGACAA
>JAEWMM010000086.1 GCA_023457175.1 Bacillota bacterium
ATCTACGCCCTTTCCGGCGAGATGGAGGGTCTTCTCGAAGAAACCGCACGGGTCATGGACGACACGGCCGATTTAATGAAAAATACGCGCGGGATGCTCGACTCGGTAGACGTCATGCTTTCAGACAGCAGTAACCTGCTCAACGAGGGAGCACGGGTCAGCATTGCGGGCATCACTCAGATGCTTAACGACCTGCTGGACGTGTTGTACAAAACCGACGATCTGCAGGCCAACCGACAAACGATATCGGATATCGTCAAGGAGGAATGGCGCCGGCTCGACGACGATTTCGGCGTGCTGGACATCGATACCGCCGCGGATAAGGTGTCGCTGACCTCCGCTGAAAACGCGCCGCCGCGCAGCTTGCAGATTGTGATGCGAACGCGTGAAATTGAGCTGCCGGATGCGGCGAATACGACTTTTGCCGAACAGCAGGAAGCTGAGAGCACCGTTGGCGCGCGTATCGTCAAGGTGTTTAAGGTGATTAAGGACGGCCTTGCGGAGCTGTTCAGATAACCGCTATAATAGATTTAACGGAGGAAATCAACATGCGTAAAAGGGTATGGGCCGCATTCTTCTGTGCCGCGCTGACGGTGGTTGTCTGTGTGCGCGCGGCTGCCGCGAGCGATTTTGAGCGGAATGTTATTTATAACCGACAGCACCGTTATTACTTTGATAAGGAAATAAAGGGAGAAACGGCTGAAGACAGCGCTTGGGAATTTGAGTTTGAGGTGTTTAAGGACGCGACCTTTACGGTGGATACCGAGGGCCAGACCGACCTGACGCTTGGCGCAAACTGCGATTATGACGATGTGGTGCTTGACCGCTATCCCGATGCGAAGCTGCTGTTTTTTAACGGCAACGGCGATTACTTTTATCATTATGGGACGCTGTTTTTACCGGCCGAGCCGGAAAGCTGCCTTTACCGCAGCATCAACCGGACGCTCTACGACATTGGCGCGGTTTATGATGAGGAAGCGGGCGGCTTTTTACTGCGCACCCGGCGTTTGTGCCAAAACGTCATTTCGGACAGCGCTATGCCGGTTGAAAGGCTGGAGGCCGACAGCCCGCTGTTGACCGAGCCGTTGAATTAAGCCAATCTTAAACGACTTTTAGGGGGCTTTCGTCATGCAGGCGAAAGCCCCCTAAGCAATATTTTTAAAGCCCCCTTCGATATTGCCCGCCTTGAAAACAGGGTTTCGATATGCTATGATACGAGCGGACTGTACGGTTTGGCGCATCGGATAAAAGTGGCGGTATCGAGCGCGTCCAAAAGCGGCCTGTAAGAGTCGCTTTTAGGTCGGTACAGCATAAAGAAAGCACAAGTTTGCTAACTTGATTTAAACCATAAGAAATTTCCAATCATTTTTATAAACGGAGGTGGCGTATGCATGAAAAGCAAGCTGTTCAAGGCCGGTTTTGTGCTTTGTCTGATTTTGCTGTGCGGGTGCTTTAAGCAGGAGCAGCCGGTCAGACTGCGCTATGACCTTGTATCATATCCCGAAACGCTGGATCCGCAGTACGCGACCTCTCCGGCGGCGCGAACCATCATCGAAAATTCATTTGAAGGCCTGACCGCCATTTCGCCCGCGGGCGAGGTTGTGCCGGCCTGCGCCGAGCGCTGGACTGTTTCTGACGACCGGCTGACCTATACCTTTACGCTGCGCGACGGATTGCGCTGGGCCAACGACGACCCGCTGACGGCGCGGGACTTCGCCTTTGCGCTGCAAAGGCTCTTTAATCGCGACGCGCCCGCACCCGATGCCACCCGCTACAGCATGATAAAAAACGCCGAACAGATTCTGTTCGGTGAGCTGCCTGCCACCGCCCTGGGCGTCAGCGCAAAAAGCGATACGGTTTTAGAAATTGCGCTGGCGCATGACGACCCGTCACTTTTGTCGCTCTTATCAAACGCGTCGGCTATGCCGTGCCAGCAAAGCTTTTTTGCCGACCAAAAGGGCCGGTATGGTCTGGCGGCGCAAAATCTTTTGTGCAACGGTCCCTTCTTTGTCAGGGGTTGGAGCGGCGACGCGATTTCGGTACAGAAAAACGAGGCGTTTCGTAATCCGGTGCAGATTGACGGCGTTGATTTTTATGTTAACAGGGGCGACCCGGTGTCGCTGTACCTTCAGGGCAAAAGCGATCTGGTCTTTGTCCCTTTTCAGCGTCTGGCTGAGGCGCAGGGGCTTGAAGGGAAAATATTCTACGATCAAAGCTGGATGCTGCTTTATAACACCACCGGTAAGCTGCTGGCCCGGCGCGATGTTCGCGCGTCGCTGACCGCTGCGCTTCATACCGACGAACTGGTAGAAAGGCTGCCGGATTACCTGCAGCCTTACCATGGAATTATTGCCCCGAGCGCCATGCTTTGGGGTAGCCCCTATCGTGAGCTGGCGCCGACACCGCAGCCGGCAGCGCTGCCGGAGGGGGCCCGCCAGATGTTTTTAAGTGGTGTTGAAAATTTAGAACAGGAGGATGTAGGCCGCCTGACGCTGCTGGTCAGCAATTTTTTGCCGGGCCCCGATTTAGGGGGCGCCATACAGCGCAGGTGGCAGCAGGAGCTTTCGGCTTTTGTAAACATGGAACAGCTGGATTATTACGACCTGCTCGACAGAGTAGGAAACGGAAAATTTGACATCGCCATTGTCCCGCTTACGGCGCAGGGGAACAGCCCGGTGGATCTTTTATCCGCATTTGAAGGCCTATCGCTTATCAACAGCGATGATACGCCCTCAATCTCAGAGATAATCTGCCGGGCCAGACAGCAGTCAGAGCCGGATGCGGCCGCGGCGCAATTGTTTATGGCGGAGCAAAAGCTGGTGGATGAATATGTGGCTGTTCCGTTGTTTGTGGCGCCATCGCTATTTGCGACCGGAGAGGGTATTGAAGGTGTGTCTTATTCCACCGTATCCCGTACGGTCTATTTTGCGGATGCTAAACGCGTCCGGTAAGCCATTAATCTAACGGGTGCTCTTTTTCCCACCGGTTCAGATATTCTTCCAGAATCTGCTCGGCCTCTCGGTTGGCGGAACGTTTATTGTGCTTGGCCAGACGTTTCAGCCGCAGCAGCAGTTCTTTGGGAATTCGCAGCGAAAAAGGGGTACTGTTGGATTGCATCTGCGTCACCTCCTTGACTTTTGTTACTACCATATTACGCAACAATGCATTGAGAGGTACACGCCGCGAGAAAAGAAGCGTAAAACTCAAAAAAGCACGCCAAAAGCGTGCTTTTTTCAGAATCTGCTATTCAAATTTGAGTTTAGACCGCTCTGGTAATCTTACTGGAACGCAAGCAGCGGGTGCAGGCGTGAACGTGACAAGGGGTACCG
>JAEWMM010000087.1 GCA_023457175.1 Bacillota bacterium
GCACAGAAGCCAAGCGGTCAATATGTTTTTGCTTTCAAAATTGCTACAGCCGGCCGCGTGGGTTATGCTTGGCCTCAGAGGTCTTATACCCAGTATGATTTTAGTGGCGGTCGGCAATTCCACGCTGTTTACCGGCGCAGCCCTGGAGCTGATTGCGCTGATGATGCTCAAAAGCACTTACACCGAAACGGTAAAGCGCTGTTACACCGCGCTGCTTATTGGTTGCATCCTCGTATTTATCTCGGCGACGGCATATGGCTTTCCGGAGAATGTACGGATCACTTTTGCCTCTTCAATCACAGCGATATTAATGATATTTCCGGTATATAAGCTTTTTACAGATAATAACGCTTCCAGACTGCAAAGGGTTATTGCAGCCCTTTACAGCCTTACAATAGCCTTTTTGATATTTCGGGCTATTGCGGCGCTGACGACGGATTTGGATATGAATCTGGCATCAACCAGCATCTTTAACACCTGGCTGTTTTTGCTGCTCTATGTTGTGATGCTTGCGGGAAGCACGGGGTTTATCCTTCTGGACAAAGAAAAGCAGGATTTTGAGCTGTTAAGAGCCGCTTCCTTCGACGGATTAACCGGCATATTAAATCGCGGCGCCTTCATATTGCATTCAAAAGAGCTTATTGCCTCGTGCTTAAGAAAGCAGGAGAAAAATGCATTCTTGCTGATGGATATTGACGATTTTAAAAAGATTAACGATAAGTACGGACATTTTGTCGGCGACGCTGTATTACGGGATTTTGCGCTTACGCTTAAAAACCAATTGCAAAGCCGCGACCTGTTCGGCCGGTACGGCGGAGAGGAATTTGCCATATTGCTGCCTGAGACGGACGAAAAAAGCGCCGCAAAAGTGGCGGAGCAGCTAAGAGCGACGGCAGCGCATTCGTCGATAGATTCCGGGCTTAAAGTAGGATATACGATCAGCATAGGCTTTCTGAGCATCCTCCCCGACGAGGGAATCGATATCGACACGCTGTACAAGCTCTGCGACCAAGCCCTTTATCTGGCAAAATCCCACGGGAAAAACTGCTGCAGAAGCGCGGCGCAGATACGCAATCAAGACGTCTTTACCGGCAATTGAACCACTCTGGCCACAGAGCGTGAAGCCGCGGTGTTCTGTTCCCGCCTGACTTGGATAAAGAAAAGCGTGAGCGATCTTGCACAAAACGGTGAAAATTTTTCAGGCTTATCCTTAAATACGAGATTTAATCGTATTTTACCTGGTATTTGGGCGAAAATATCACAAGAAATTAAAGGGGGCGCTGCTATGCATATCCGAACCGTTGAAGCAAACGGCTTGAAGCTGGCTGTAATAAACAGTTCAGAAAAGTGCCTTACCGGCATACAGTCTGCTCTGGATTTTATGATGACTGTCCAGTACGAAACCGGCGCCAACCGTATTGCCATCTATAAAGAGGCCGTTGCAGATGACTTTTTTATTTTAAGCACCCGGCTGGCGGGCGAAATATTGCAGAAATTTATTAACTATCACGTAAAGCTCGCCATTATTGGCGATTTTTCGGCATACACCAGCAAGCCGCTGAGAGACTTTATCTACGAAAGTAATAAAGGGAAGGACTTTTTCTTTGTAGCCTCAGAGGCGGAAGCGATAAAAAAATTGAGCAGCGTCTGAAATCCTTCAGATTTAGGTACCCGCCGCCAGAGCCGGCTCGGCTTTAGGCGGCTTTTTTGTTGCTTACAGCGGCAGCAACGGCCAATAGTGCCAGCCGCAAACCGACGCATACAGTCAAACGTTTGACTATATGCCCGCCCCGCAAAGCGCTATGCTTTATGCCGTTGGCCGCTGCATATAACACCATTTAATTTGCGGCTTCATAGGATAATAAGAATACAAATTGAAAAGGATGATAGGAATGTCCTTTCAAGCCGAACCTCAGACAACCGGCGGCGCCAATGATATAGACGGCTTTTCGCGGTCGCGCGCATCCGGGCAAATCGATATAGAATTTGAAAATCTCATGCTGTTTATAAAAGAGCGGGATCTTGTAAAGATAACCGAGGCTGTCAAACGCAATCTGGCGCATTTTTCCGCGACTAACAACTGGCAGTACAACAGCTCTATCAATTTTGTTAATCAGTATAAGCTTTGGGGCGATTATTACCCGCAACAGGGCATTTACGCGCTTGCGGATAACAGAGCCCATGCCCTTGTCGAACACCGGGAGGACTTCGAATGGCTTTATAGCGTTCTTAAAGATTATCGCTCCAAAAAAATCCTCGTCAATATCCTTTATTACTGGCTAATGTCCGATCCGCAGAAAATAGCGCAGATACACGATAAAACCTTTAAGCAATATTTTGATCTCGACATCATCAGCTGCGACGAAAAGGAGGTTTTTGTGGATATCGGGGGCTATATAGGCGACACCCTCATCAATTACTCAAAAACCTTTGGCAACAGCTATAAAAGCATGTACTGTTATGAAATAGTACCTGTCAATATAGAATATATCGAGAAGAATATTGCGCTTTTTCATCTTGATAATGTAATCATCAAGCAAAAGGGCGCAAGTGATCAGAACGGCATCCTGTATCTTGCCGACAATGTCTTATCCTCGGTCAGTCAGCTGTCTGAAAGCGGCGCTATTGCCGTACCGGTCACAAAAATAGACGACGATATAGAAGAAGCCGTAACCTTTATAAAAATGGATATCGAAGGCGGAGAAGAAGCCGCGCTTTTAGGCTGCTTAGAAAAAATAAAGCAGGACCATCCAAAGCTTGCGCTAAGCGTCTACCATAACCATAAAGATATCTGGAGGCTGCCCCGTATTATTTACGAGGCCGACCCTTCCTACCATTTTTATCTCCGCTATTACGGATCGCCGGTTTTCCCGACCGAATATGTGCTGTACGCGGTTTAGCGGCAGGGCGCGGGTCGGTCAAAAAGCTGCCATCAGAATCGTGCCGGTCTTGGGCGGCATTTTATCAGGCTTAGAAATTGCCGCGCTTTGATCGTTTTTTCAGCGCGCTGCTAAAGGCTCCCGCCTCCGAAACCGGAGACGGGAGCCTTTGATGCAAGGACTATTCAAATAACGACTAACGACAATAATTCTTTAAACCGGCCGGGGGCTTAGTACATGCCGCCCATACCGCCCATGCCGCCGCCTGCGGGCATTGCGGGCTCATCCTTGACCGGCTCGCTGACAAGCGACTCGGTGGTCAGCACCATCGCAGCAACAGAGGCCGCGTTCTGCAGAGCGCTTCTGGCAACCTTGGTCGGGTCGACAATGCCGGCCTCGACCATATCGACATATTCCTCGCTCTCGGCGTTAAAGCCATAGCCGACCTTGCCCTCGCGGTTGATCTTGTCGACGATGACCGAACCCTCAAGTCCGGCGTTCTTGGCGATCTGGCGCAGCGGCTCTTCAAGCGCGCGCAGCAGAATCTTGGCGCCGGTCTTTTCGTCGCCCTCCAGTTCGGGCAACAGCTTCTCGACAGCGGGCATCGCGTTGAGCAGCGCCACGCCGCCGCCTGCGACAAGGCCTTCCTCAACGGCGGCCTTGGTAGCGGAAAGGGCGTCCTCAATGCGCAGCTTCTTCTCCTTCATCTCGACCTCGGTCGCAGCGCCGACCTTGATGACGGCTACGCCGCCCGCAAGCTTTGCCAGACGCTCCTGAAGCTTCTCGCGGTCAAAGTCGGAGGTGGTGTTTTCCATCTCAGAGCGGATCTGCGCCACACGGGCCTTGATGGCAGCGGAGTCGCCCGCGCCGTTGACGATGACGGTGTTCTCCTTGCTGACCTTGACCTGACTGGCGCGGCCAAGCATAGCAACGGTGGCTTCCTTGAGCTCGTAGCCAAGGTCGCTGCTCACGACGGTGCCGCCGGTGAGGGTTGCGATATCCTCAAGCATGGCCTTGCGGCGGTCGCCAAAGCCGGGGGCCTTAACCGCAACGCAGGTAAAGGTGCCGCGAAGGCGGTTGACCAGAAGCGTTGCAAGCGCCTCGCCCTCGACATCCTCAGCGACGATAACGAGCTTCTTGCCCGACTGCACAATCTGCTCCAGCAGCGGCAGAATCTCTTGAATCGACGCAATCTTTTTATCGGTAATCAGCAGGTAGGCATCGTCGACGACGGCCTCCATCTTGTCGGTATCGGTAACCATGTAAGGGGAGATATAGCCGCGGTCAAACTGCATGCCCTCGACAACCTCGGTATAGGTCTCGGCGGTCTTGGATTCCTCAAGCGTGATGACGCCGTCGGCGCCCACCTTGTCCATAGCCTCGGCAATCAGCTTGCCGACGACGGCGTCGCCGGCCGAAACGGTCGCGGCGGAAGCAATATCGGCCGAGCCCGAAACCTTCTTGGAGTTCTCCTTAATGGCGACGACAGCGGCGTCAACCGCCTTCTGAATGCCGCGCTTGACGCTCATGGGGTTTGCGCCCGCCGCAACGTTCTTCATGCCCTCGCGTACCAGCGCCTGGGCCAGCAGCGTAGCGGTGGTGGTGCCGTCGCCGGCCGCGTCGTTGGTCTTGGTGGCAACCTCTTTGACAAGCTGCGCGCCCATGTTCTCAAAGGGGTCCTCAAGCTCAATCTCCTTGGCGATGGTCACGCCGTCGTTGGTGATAAGCGGCGCGCCGTACTTCTTGTCGAGCACAACGTTGCGGCCCTTGGGTCCAAGGGTGATTTTAACGGTATCGGCAAGCTTGTCGATGCCCGCCTGTAAAGACTTTCTGGCTTCTTCGCCGTAAGAAATAATCTTAGCCATAATAGATTTCCTCCCTTATTCTTATCAGTAATGGTTATTCAACAATTGCGAGAATATCGGACTGGCGCAGGATGGTGTATTCCACGCCGTCAACCTTGACCTCGGTTCCGGCATACTTGCTCGTGAGAACCTTGTCCCCCGCCTTAAGATACATTGTCACCTCTTTGCTATCCACAACGCCGCCAGGGCCCACCGCGATAACCTCAGCAACCTGAGGCTTTTCCTTCGCGGAACCTGCGAGGATGATTCCGCTCTTGGTGGTCTCTTCCGCTTCAACCATTTTGATTACGACTCTGTCTGCCAACGGTTTAATGTTCATTGCTGTTCCTCCATTTATATAGATTTTATTTGACTTTGTTAGCACTCTTATCTTTTGAGTGCTAAGAATATTCTAGCTTATTTTTTAAAAAAATCAAGGGATTTTTGAGATTTTTTTCAAAGTTTACAACAAATTCATTTTTATTTACCGGTGCAAATCGGGGCTTTTAATGCGGAAATCCGATAGCAAACCCCATCGACTCCCGTTTCGCGCAGGCTCTGCTATGCAAATCGGCGCATGCCGACCGCCGCAGGGGCAACCGCCGGAGCTACAACGGTTAGGTTGCCCCGTTTGCGCCGTCAGCTTCACACGTTTACATCTTTTATCGCAAACCTGTGCTCTGGGCGATATTCTGTGTGCCCGAAGCGGGGGGCGGCGGCGCGTATTTACCACGAAGCAAAAAATCGGCCCGTCAATCGGCTCCGTCTTTTCGCTTCATACCGACGCCAACAATAAAAACAGCCCGCGACGTCTAAGGCCGCAGGCCCTGAAATATTGGTCGATGCCTTTTATGGTCAAGCGTCACCCCCTGCACTCTGTAAATCTACCGGTCTTATAAAGCACAGGCAAAAGCAAGACTAAAATAGACAGCAGTTCATAAGCATCAGCAAAATGCCAAACAGCACCCCTGCCACGCCATACCCCGCCTGCTTGCCGCACAGCGCCGCCGGCAGCAGCTCGGCAACTGCAATAGCGCTCATCAGCCCCGCAATGCCGCAAAACATCATGGCCAGCCCGCGCCCGGTGAGCACAGGCTGCAAAAAACGCAGCGCCAGCAGTGCGCCCAACGGCTCCGCCGCGCCCGAAACAGCAGCCAGCAGCAACGCGGGCGCACGGCGGTCAAGCGCCGCATACACCGGCATCGCGACCGATATCCCCTCAGGAATATTATGCAGCGCGATGGCGGCGCAGAGCTTAAGCCCCATCCTGACGTTCTGACTCGCGCTTAAAAACACCGCCATCCCCTCAGGCAGGTTGTGCAGCATCAGCGCCAGCATTGAAAAGACGCCCAACCGCAGCAGCTGCCGTTCACGCTGGCCGGCCCGCTCAAAGCCTTGGGGCAGGGCCGAATCTAAAAGCTGTGAGCAGAGCATGCCCGCCGCGCATGAAAAGACCGCCACTGCGGTTCCGGCCAGCCCCGGCATCTCAAACAACAGCACCTCGACCGCGTCGGGCAGCAGCTCTAAGAGCGATACCGACAGCATCACCCCGGCTGAAAAGCCCAACGCCAGCGTCAGCAGCGAGGCTTTGGGGCGGCGCACCATAACAGCCAGCAGCGCGCCTATCATGGTGGCCCCGCCGGCAGCCACGCTTAAAGCCAGCGGCAGCATTGTGTTTTGCGGCATGGCGCATCACTCCTTTGCGGGCGGTATGGTATTCTGTGATACCGCCACATCAATAGCTATTCGCCCCGAAGGCAAATTATTTGCCGGATATGCCGCCCGTACAATTTACAAAGCCTACACCAAATGATAAGATAAAATACAGCCCGGCTTTGCGCCGGAATTTTTTACAAAGGACTTTTACCAATGAGGATTCTTGTTGTGTCGGATACGCACCACGATTTTGATGCGCTTTACCGCCTCGTACTGCGCGAAAAGGACGCTATTGACCTGCTTGTGCACCTTGGCGACGGCGCGCAGGATATCGATGATTTGCGCGCCGTCTGGCCGTTGCTGCCCATACGGTTTGTGCGCGGCAACTGCGATTATGTTTCTACCGCGCCCGATACGGCGATTGTCGAGGCCGACGGTGTGCACCTGCTTTTAACCCACGGCCATCTGTTTGACGTCAATTATACAACCGAGCGGCTGGCAGCGCAGGCACGGCGTCAAAATGCCGCCGTTGCGCTGTTTGGGCATACCCATCGCCAGCTTTGCCGCAGCGCGCCGGGCGTTCAGCTCATGAACCCCGGCAGCC
>JAEWMM010000088.1 GCA_023457175.1 Bacillota bacterium
TAAATAAGCTGTTCATATCATTTTAGCATAAAAGGCGGCAGAAAGTGCGCCTGAGAGCAAAATTCATTCAAAATTGGGTAAGGCTTGCAGCTTCCAACAGCGTTTAAAAGTCGTGCCGTCATTGACCTGCGCCGGCTGGATTTTCGGAAGGCGCCCTGCTATAATGGGGATACTTCGATTTCAGGAGGGCGCGGCTATGCACATCAGCTACAAAACGATTCACGATATCGACAAAACGCAGCTTCAGGGCCTGTTTCTGGCGCTGGAATGGTCCAGTGGGCATTACCCTGAAAAGCTTTGCGCCGCGATGAAAAATTATGAGACGGTATACACCGCCTGGAACGGCGACACGCTGGTCGGGCTGTTATGCGCGATGGATGACGGCGTAATGACAGCCTACATCCACTATTTTCTCGTACATCCCAACTATCAGCGTCACGGTATCGGGCGCCGGCTTATCGAGATGGCAAAGCAGCATTATCAGGCCTATCTGCGGATCGTTTTAATCGCCTACGCCACGGCGGTTCCATTTTAGGAGGCTTGCGGGTTTGAAATGGGCCGGGACGAATCGCAAATGTTCATTACCTCGCTGTGGACTTGACATCAACCGCTTAATAAGCGGAAAAGACCGCGTGCAAACAGCACGGCAAATTGACGAACCTCTCGCTTTGTGCTACCATAAGGATGAAAGGCTGGTGGAAAATTCATGAAAGAGATTATTTCAAGTAAAAACGCTCCGAGTGCGATCGGGCCCTATTCCCAGGCGGTTCGCGCCGGCAATTTCCTTTATATTTCGGGGCAGCTGCCCATTGACCCTGCAACCGGCGAATTCGCGGGCATGGATATCGCCGCTCAGACCACGCAGGCGCTTAAAAATATCGGCGCTATTCTCAATGCGGCGGGTATGGATTATTGCGATGTCGTTAAAACGACCGTTTTGCTCAACGATATCAATCACTTTACATCCATGAACCGTGAGTACGCCAAGTTCTTCCTCAAGGACTGCCCGGCGCGTGCAGCTTTTCAGGTAGCGGCGCTGCCCAAAGCTGCTCTTATTGAAATTGAAGCGGTTGCCTATAAGGAATAACGGTAAAGTAAAAATGCCCCGCCAGGCCGGCGGGGCATTTGGCATTATAGCTGACCAACTTGGAAACAGGAACAGGATTGCGCAAATATTTTGGTTCTGGCAAGGTGGAGGACGCAGGCGGGCTGGCGCTTACCTGAGGACGGCAACGCAGCAAGACGAAATACACCGCCGACTTTTGTTTTAAGCTGTTTGACTATATTATAACGGTATGTTTATTTGAGCGTAAAAGCAACCGCCTCACCGGCCGGGGCGGCGGAAGAAAGGGCGGGATGTTCCCGCAGAATATTGCCTGAAAACGCCAACGGCAGTGCATTTTTATCCGCGCCAAGAACAGCGCGCAGCGCGTCGAGCGGGAACAGCAGCACACCGGCCCAATATTCCCCCTGAAGATCCTCGCCATGCGTAATGTAAGAGGTTAGGCTGGCCGTAAGGTCATCCGTCCCGCACAGCGCCTGTGCACGCCCATCGGCCGTCACCGAGAGCCGCAGCTTTTTTTCGCCGCAGCAAAGCATAGCGGTCAGGCGGGCATCCGCAGCGGGCTGGGTCTCAAAGGAGAGTATCCGTATAAACAGGCAGTCGTCATTACGCCCAAGCTGCGCTTGTGCGTAAATGCGGTCGTTGACCGGCACCGCGGGCGCGCAGTCCAGCTTCATGACGCCGAGCGCGTCAAAGCACGGCTCGCCGGAAACATATTTAATCATATAGTTCATCGCAAGGCACCTCGTTTGTTTTCAATGCAGAATACAATAGTATTAAGTATACCGCCTGCGGGGGAAATTATCAACCGGTTGCAGTAAAGTCCCCCAAAAACGGCACCCTGCAAACGGGCGTATTTTATTTGACAAGCCCTAAGCCGCTGCGTTAAAATGAAATGGCGTTATTTATACATACAAGGAGAACCCTGATGAAAAAATTGCTGTGCGCCCTGCTGGCGTGTATGCTGCTGATATTGTTTTGCGCCTGCACAAAGACCAAGAGCAAAGATGACCGCTGGCCCGTCACGGTGGGCGGCGTGACCTTTACCCATGTGCCCAAGCGCGTTGTCACCCTCTCGCCCGCTTTGACCGATACGCTGTTCACCTTAGGCTACGGCGGCCGGATCGTGGGGGTGAGCGACTACTGCGAGCCGCCCGACGCAGCGCAGGATATGGACGCCTGCGGAACGGCGCTCATGCCCGACACCGACGCCATTTTAGCACTTGAGCCGGACATACTGTTTTGTTCCGCCCCACTACCCGCCAAGACGACTAAAAGCCTTGAGGCAGCAGGAATTCAAATTGTTGTGGTACCCCGCGCCGAAACCCTGGGCGGCATCTTAGAAAACTACCGCATGCTCTGCACGGCGTTTGAAGGCAGTAAAGCGGGTAACTTTAAAACCGAGCAGCTTTCTCTGTTTGTGAACGTAACGCTTGACTATGTTAACACAGCGGTCTCGTCGGCGCTGGCGCCGGACGAGCGCAAAGCGATTTATCTGCGGCAGCTGCCGTTCGTAATGGCTACCGGCGATACGCTTGAGGGCGAATTGCTGACCGCTATGGGCTTTAAAAATCAGGGCGATGCCCACACCGGGTGGAACTATCCGCTGGAGGCTGAACCGGATCTAAACCCCAACTATATTTTCTGCGACGAATCAATCAGCCTGGCATCGCTGCAAAGCAGCGACTATTACAAGAAGACCTCTGCGGTTACCTATGAGCGGATATTCACCTTCGACGCCCGGGCCTTCGAGCGGCAGTCGCCCCGAATGTTTTTCGCGCTGGAGGATCTGATGAAGGAAGCCTTTCCTGATGCGTTCGGGACGCCTAAGCCCTCCTTTGTGATGGACCTGCCCGAGCCTGAGCCCGCGCCCCCGAAAACCTGGTGGCACAAGCTGTTTGCCAAATGATCGGCGCGGCGGTATACCCGGCTTGAATAGCATCGGCTTGCATTTTTGATGTATTGTCAAACAACTTGAAAATAGGCCATAACACTCAAAGCCCCGCACTGGTTTAATGCGGGGCTTTTGCATTGCCCCTGTAACGGCAAAAGACGCCCTGCCGGCAGCAGTCAAAATTCAGAAAAGTCGATTTAGATACCCGAGGTATAGTCCGTTAACGCCAAAACACCCTTTGTGCTCCGATGCGCTAAAGCATCGAAGGACAAAGGGTGTTGCGTGTTCTTGCAGGCGTCGGCGCGCCGCTCCTGCCGCAACGCAGGTCTGCGCGCTTTGCGTTTCTTTAAAGCAGCTTGTGCTCAGCGGCGTGAGGGAACAGCGGCTCTGCCGGTCTACCGGTTTTTCTTCGGATCATTGCCCTTGAGCTCACGGTGTATATCCAGCATGGTTTCAGACGCAAGGTCGAAATCCCTGACCTCGCTGTAATTTTCGACCAGCTCGCTGTGAACCAGATCGTCGTAGGCATTCGCCTTGTTTTTAGGATAAACCATCCGCAGCAATATCGGCGTTATGACGGTGGTGCCAACCACCATCAGCACAAGCGGAACAAGGAATATGGTGTTCATCAGGCCGGTCGCGATACCTTTATTTGCAACAATCAGCGCCACCTCACCACGGGAAACCATGCCGACGCCTATACGCAGAGATTCATCCTTTGTATAGCCGCATAGCTTGGCGCCCACGCCGCAGCCCACAACCTTAGTGGCAATCGCAATAACGAGAATAGCGACCGACAGTATAATTGTATTGATATTCAGCGCATCCAGCGTCACCTTTAAGCCGATTCCGGCAAAAAAGATTGGCGAGAGCAGCATGTAGGACAATATCTCGCAGCGGGATGAAACATAGGTCGCGCGAATGGTGTTCGAAATGATAAGACCCGCAATAAACGCGCCGGTGATGTTGGCCACGCCAAAAACCGCCTCTGCAATATAGGCGTAGAAAAAGCAGAAAGCCAACGAAATAATGGCAAAACGCTTTCGATTCCATGAGGCCGATTCCATCCACTTTTCGATCAGCCGGTGCAAAAATCCGCCCACCACAAGGCTAAGGCCAAAGAAAGCGACTATTTTAAGCATAACAGTCATAATGCTTACCGAAGCGTCGGCGGCGCCAGTCACCATTGTCAACAGTACCAAGCCAATAACATCATCAATCAGCGCCGCGCCGAGGATGGCATTGCCGGAGTTTGTCGAAAGCTTACCCATCTCCTTGAGCGTCTCTACCGTAATTGAAACCGAGGTTGCGGTCAGCACGGTGCCTACGAACAGATTTTCAAGAAAGGCCTCATGGCCGCGGTTGTAGAATGTCGCCAGAAAATAGCCGCCCGCCAAAGGAATCAGCACACCGCAAAGCGCAATAAAAAAGGCGGCCTTACCGGAACGGCGCAGCTCCTTGATATCGGTTTGCAGGCCGGCGCCAAACATCAGAACAATAACGCCAAGCTCCGAAACCTGATTCATAAACTCAGAGGGATGCACAAGCCCCATCAGGCTGGGCCCCAGCAACAGACCGGCTATAAGCGCTCCCACCACCTGCGGCATATCTACTTTTTTTGTGAGAATTGAAAAAGACTTTGTCACCAGAAGAATAATGGCAACATCAAAAATAAAGCGATAAGATTCCATAAAATCACCTTTCAAATTAAATCTGCGCTGCTATGCGGTATAACGGCGCGGGGAGGCGATTAACCCGTATATCCATGAACGATATATCGCATATTGAAATTGGATTGCAACATTTCCTGCGCCGTTTCCCAGTATAGCACCCATACAGCAGCAATTCAAGATAAATAGTGCGCATATTACATAGCCTAAAAACGCAAAATTTATATATTATACATAAATTGTATGCAAATTCAGAAAAATGAAATGGAATTTGCTTTCTACAACGCAAAGAAGCGGTCAGCCAATTCGACAATAAAATTTTCAATAAAAAGCAGGCGCCGCTCTATTAAAGCGACGCCGTACACAAAGATAAACCGGGGAATCCGCCACCCGCAAAACGCAATTTTCAGAGCTTATCGCCGCCCGAATCGGGCAGATTATCAT
>JAEWMM010000089.1 GCA_023457175.1 Bacillota bacterium
GCGCAGCTGGAAAGCGTCTATGAGAAGAAAACGGACATTATCGTGGACAACTGCGATTCCCTGCTGTTTTTAGGCGGAAAAGGTAAGATGCTTGAGGACGTCGTGAAGCTGATCGGCAAGCAAACCATCGACCAGTTCAACGAATCCAAAACGCGCGGTTCACAAAAGAGTGACGGCACCAACTATCAGAAGCTGGGACGAGAGCTGCTGACGGTGGACGAGCTTGCCGTCATGAGCCGCAAAAAGTGTATATGCCAAATCGGCGGTATTCGCCCATTCTTCTCAGATAAGTACAATCTGCCGGAACATCCGCGCTATAAGTTCTTATCAGACGCAGACAAGCGCAATACCTATGTGCCACCCTGGCTGGCACAACAGCCGTTAGACATCTCGCCCGATGAGGGCTTTGAGATTTTTGAATAAATAAAACAAATAATTAAAAGGAGCGTTTAACATGGAAATTTTCACAAGCGGGGTCGGCCTACTCCAGAAAATTGTTAATATCATTGGCGGCGGTTTTGTCATCATCGGAATCATTATGTACCTGATGGCCAATAGCGACAACAATCCGGCCGGCAAGCAGCAGGGTATGGCTCTTTTCATTTCCGGCGCGGGCATCGCGCTGGTGGCCAACACCCTGATTCCGATGCTGGCCAGTCTGGCATAGCGGCCTATGACCGCGGTACTTGATTCGGTAGGGGAATGGCTAAAGGGCTGGCTGGCGGACTTTGTCTGTTGGATTATCGGCAACATATTTAAAATGGTCGCCCAGCAGACCACCGGATTGATTGATAGCTTGGCGCTAAATCCCGAAAGCTATAACGCTGATATGTGGTCGATGCTGCAAAGCGTCATTCGTAACGCCATCGTCCCCGTGGCCGTGCTGGTGCTGACCTATGTGATGTGTATTGAGCTGATTGGCTGGCTGAACGACCGGAATAACCTGAACACCTCCGGCGATGTGGTTTCCACGCTGATTAAATATGTCATCAAGCTGTTTATCGGTATTCTGCTGGTACAGAACGCACACGTCATAACACTTGAGATATTTAAGATAGCCAACAGGGTCATAACCCAGGCTATAGGCACGGTGAACACCAATGTCGCGGTCGAAATGCTGTCAGACAGCCGGATGAATGAGCTTAAGGAAGCATTTATGACGCTCAATATCGGCGACTTATGCGGAATGGGCTTTATTTCGGGGCTTGCGTTTTTTGCCACCTTCATTATTAACGCGGCGGCACAGATCATTGTCATCGGCCGCGTCATTCAAATTTACATGTATTGCAGCATCGGCTCAATTCCCTACGCGACGCTTATCAATAAGGATTTGAACGGCATCGGCAAGAACTACCTGCTGAACCTCGCGGCGCTGGCGTTTCAAGGCTTCTTTATGGTGGTTGCACTCGCTATGTACGGCTACCTTATAAGCGATATTGATTTTTCAGGAATGACGGGCGGTCTTACAAATATGTGGGAAATGACCAAGTACTTTATGCAGTTAATTGTTTGCAGCGGCGCACTGGTGTTTACGCTCATCGGCTCTAAATCATTAAGCAAATCTATTTTCAATGCGCATTAAAATCGCAATCGTTTGCGAATTTGAAAGGAGGATTCGCTTTGCCCTATGTCAGCGTCCCAAAGGACTTTACCACCATCAAAAACAAGGTGCTCCTGGGCATGACGAAGCGGCAGCTTATTGCTGCTGCCTCCGCCACCCTGATTTGTATCCCGGCCTACTATTTCCTTTCCAAGGTCATCGGGGACCTTTCGTTATACCTGATTGCGCTGGTGGCCGTGCCTATTTTTCTGACAGGGTTTTACCATCACCGGGATGGCAGACCGCTGGAAAAGGTCTTTATGAATTACGTTATTGTGCGGTACCGGCGCCCGCTGCTGCGCCCCTACCGCACGGAGAATATTTATACCGGCATAGCGCCGTTTATTAAAATACAGGAGGTGATACAGAGTGCCGAACCCGACAACACAGAAAACAGCGACGATAAAACGTCTCGACCCTTACGCGGAGCTTCCAAAGTCGGTAAGAAAAAAGGCCGTAAAGCTCGTTAAGCTGGCTAAGCTTCAGCAGCAGATTCCCAACAGCGCGCAGCGCACCCTGCCCTATACGCAGATGTTCCGCAGCGGATTGTGCCATGCGGCGGGCGTGCCGGTTAAGGCCGTGCGCAGGGACAAGCTTTGGCAGCGCATGATTAAAAAGCTTCCGATTCCCGGCCTTCAGGAGAAGAAGCCCGCCGTGCTGGGCTATTACACCAAGACCGTTGAATTTTTTGACACCAACTATCGCTTGGCCAAACGCGAAAATAAAGAGGCCATCTTTGAAAACTGGTGCCGGTTCCTCAATTACTTTGATGCTTCGGTTTCAGTTCAGCTGACCTTCTTAAATCAGAAAGTCGACGTGGAGGATTTTTACCGGTCAATTGAGATACCGGCGAACGGCGACGCCTACAACGCGCTGCGCACCGAATACGCCACGATGCTAAAGGAACAGTTCTCCAAAGGCAACAACGGCCTGATAAAGCGTAAATTCCTCACCTTCGGCATCCACGCCGAGGATCCGGCGGCGGCGCAGATAAAGCTAGACCGCATAGAATCCGAAATTATCGGTGCGTTCAGAACAATGAAGGTTGTGGCTTTTCCGCTCAACGGTTATGAGCGGATGGAAATTATGCACGACATTTTGAACATCGGCACCGACAGAAAGCTCAATTTCAACTGGGATCTCATTGTAAACACCGGGCTGGGTACGAAGGATTTTATCGCGCCTAATATTATGGATTTCGGCCATAAACGGCATTTTGAACTTCAAGAACGCGTGGGGCGCGCTTCCTACCTGCAAATCAATGCGCCGGAGCTTTCTGACGATATTCTGGCGCAGCTGCTGGATTTGGATACTCCGCTGGTGGTCACCATGCACCTGCGCAGCTTAGAGCAAGCCGACGCCATCAAGCAGATTAAGGATACCATGACCGACCTGAACAAAATGAAAATTGAAGAGCAGATGAAGGCCACCCGAATGGGCTACGGCATGGAGATTCTGCCGCCGGACCTTGTTACCTTTATCGATGAGGCCGACGATCTGCGGCACGATCTGGAGAGCCGCAACGAACGGCGTTTTCTGCTGACCTTTACCG
>JAEWMM010000090.1 GCA_023457175.1 Bacillota bacterium
CTTTAACCAGTTGCCAGCTGTTTAAAGCGTCGAGAAAATTGATATAACCTGGTCTGCCGTTTAAAACTTCGAGTGGCAGCGCCCCCTCGGCCATAAAAATGCGCGACGGCTTCTGGTTAGGGTTGCAGCCGTATTTGAGCTCCAGTTCCTTTGCCATGACGTGTCGATTCCTCCTTTGGCGTTAACGGTGTTGATTGCCGTGTTTATTAATAATCCGCGTTTCAATTTCTCCGGTCGCCAGCGCAATGCTGCGCACAAAAAGAGAAACCTTGTTATCGGGGTTGAGGCTCTCCCACAGCGACGCGGTAAAGGCGTCGATATCGCCGCCGATCGCCACCGGCACCGGCTCCCCCTCAAAGGATGGTATGGGATTGCCGTCACATTTATAGGTGTGGATGAATCGCCCCTGCCCTGCCATCGGCTCGCAGTATTCATAGAAAAACCGCTCTACTGAATCGGGGTTGCCGCCGCAGCTTTTAAGAATCGACAGCTTGTAGGAAAAACCGACGTCGCAAAGATTGACAATTCCGCTGATGCGGGGCGTAAAGTTTGGCGCGTCCGGCTCAAAGGTGCGGGTGCGCAGCGCCTCCTCAAAGCTCTTGCCCGCCTTGATAAAGTCGTATACCGTATCGGTCTGATCGCCGTTGGTCACGAGGATTGCCGACCCAAGCACCCTGACCGGCGCGTAGATGATCAGCGACGGATCGACCATTTTGGAGGAGTCGTGCGCCTCGGTGATGATACCGCCGTCCCGCTCAGTAAAGACGCGGTTGCGGCTGTTCTCGCTGCGGCCCATGATGAAATAAGCGATGACAGCACGGCTGCCGTCCTCACTTTTGCCAATGACGATGCCCCGGCCCGGATAGGTGTTTTCTCTTAAAATATCTGAAAGCGCCAGCAGTTTCATCGGTTTTTCGTCTCCTTTTCTCGTGCGATCTCTTCACAAAGCATAGTCGCGGCGCGGGGCAAGAGCTGCCATTCGGCCTCTTGCATCACCCGCTGCTGCAGCGTTTCGGGCGTATCGTCGGGCAGGATCTCGACCGCTTTTTGCAGCAGGATCTTGCCGCCGTCCACCACCTCGCTGACCATATGCACCGTCGCGCCGGTCACCTTGGCGCCGTAGGCCAGCGCCGCCTGGTGCACCTTTAACCCATAAAAGCCCTCGCCACAGAAGGACGGAATCAGCGACGGATGCACGTTGATGATGCGGTCTCGGTACTGTGCAATGACCGCTGTCGGCAGAATCGTCAAAAATCCGGCAAGAATAATCAGTTCAATGCCGTCATTGTGCAGCGTATCCAGCAGCGCCCGCGCGTAGGACTCGGTATCGCCATAAGCTCTTTTGGATACCACAGCAGTTTTTATGCCGTGGCTTTGAGCGCGTGTTAAGGCATAGGCCTTGTCGTTTGAGGCGACACAGAGCGCCAGCTTGCCACAGCCGAGCTCGCCGCGTTTTTCGGCATCAATGAGGGCCTGCAAATTGGTTCCCCCGCCTGAGACCAGCACGGCTATCTTTACCACAGTATAACTCCCTTTTCACCCTCGGTCAGCTCACCGATGACATAGGCCGTCTCGCCTTGGGCTTTAAGCGCGGCCAGAATGCCGTCCGCCTTTGTCCTGTCGGCCACCAGCAGCATACCGACGCCCATGTTAAAGGTGTTGAACATATCGCGCTCAGGGATGTTGCCGGTTCTGGCAATCAAGTCAAAAATCGGCAGCACCTGAACAGCCCTGCGCTCAATTTGAGCGCACAGGCCCTCAGGCAACGCGCGCGGAATATTCTCATAGAATCCCCCGCCGGTGATGTGCGCAATACTGCGCACGCCGCCCGCCTCAATGGCGGCGAGCGCGGGCTTGACATAGAGCTTGGTCGGGGTCAGCAGCGTTTCGCCCAGCTTCGCGCCTAATTCGGCGTAGTAAGCGCCAAGGTCGGCGTGCTCGACATCAAACACCTTGCGCACAAGCGAAAAGCCGTTGGAATGCACACCCGAGGAGGCCAACGCAATCAGCACGTCGCCCTTTTGGCAGCTTTCGGGCGTGAGGATCTTGCTCTGGTCGACAACGCCGACCGAAAAACCGGCGAGGTCGTATTCATCCTCGGCGTAAAAGCCGGGCATCTCGGCCGTTTCGCCGCCGACAAGCGCGCAGCCCGACTGCACGCAGCCCTCGGCCACGCCGGAAACAATCTCGGCCACCCGCTCGGGAGTGTTTTTACCCAGCGCGATATAATCTAAAAACAACAGCGGTTTTGCACCGCAGCAGACAATGTCGTTGACGCACATGGCCACGCAGTCGATGCCCACTGTGTCGTGCTTACCCAACAGAAAGGCAATTTTAAGCTTGGTGCCGACGCCGTCGGTGCCTGAAACGAGCACCGGACGGGATATGCCGGTCAGGTCGGGCATCAGCATGCCGCCAAAGCCGCCGATGCTGTCGAGAACAGCGGGGGTGCGGGTGCGCGCCACATGTTTTTTCATCAGCTCGACCGCCTTGTAGCCCGCGGTCACGTCCACGCCCGCGGCGCGGTAGCTTTCGGAAAAGCTGTTTTGCATCTTAAAACGTCTCCCTCTATATATCAATTTGTTAGGGCGTGTCTAAAAAAGCGCCTGGGAAGGCAAAACGCCCAAATTTTGATGGATTTTAGGTGCGGAGAAAGCGGTCTTGCCGACGGCAACAAGCCTGAAAAGCGCAACATTTGGCGCTTTAACGACCGATTGAATTTTCAAGACACAGCCTCAGGCCGTTTGGCTCTCCGAACATGTTATAGCGCAAATGGGTCACAATCCAGAGCATGTCCGGCGCAATCATCGATCAACTTGCACTCAAATCAGTCGGTTTCTTCATTGGGCAGCTCAAACTGGAACTTGTCGTACACGTCGCACACCGGAGCCGCAATGGGATATTCACCGGTAAAGCAGCCCACGCAAAAATGCCCGAACTTTGGCTTTGCAATGCTTTGGACGCCCTCAACGCTTAGGTAACCCAGCGAATCGACGCCGATCTTCTCGGCGATTTCGAGTGTCGTCATCTGGCATGCAATGAGATTCTCGGTGCTGTCAATATCGGTGCCAAAGAAGCACGGATGCCGAAACGGCGGACATGAAACGCGCATATGCACCTCTTTTGCGCCTGCGTGACGCAAAAGATTGACAATGTTGGCGCAGGTGGTGCCGCGCACAATCGAGTCATCGATCATTACGACGCGCTTGCCCGCGACCGTCTCGCGCAGCACGTTTAGCTTAATGCGCACCGAATCCTGCCGCTGCCCCTGACTGGGTTGAATAAAGGTTCGGCCAATGTAGCGGTTTTTGATCAGTCCGACGCCATAAGGAATGCCCGACGCCTTTGAGAAGCCAAGCGCGGCGTCAAGCCCCGAGTCGGGCACACCGATGACGACATCCGCCTCGACAGGGTGCTCCTTCCAGAGAAATTCACCCGCTTTTAAACGCGCCGCGTGTACCGAGGCCCCGTCGACAACCGAGTCGGGCCTAGCAAAATAGACCAGCTCAAACACGCACAGGCCGGTGTTCTGACCGCAGTGGGTTTTAATCGAGCGCAGCCCGTTGTCGTCCGCGACGACAATTTCGCCCGGCTCGACGTCGCGCAGCCAGGTGGCGCCCAAGGTGTTCAGCGCGCAGGTCTCGCTCGTAAAGATGATAGAGCCGTCCTCGGTCTGGCCGATGCACAGCGGCCTAAAGCCATGCGGGTCGCGCACGGCGATGAGCTTTCTCGGAGACATGACCACCATCGAATAAGCGCCCTCAAGACGGTGCATGGCCTTCTCAATGGCCTTCTCGATCGAAGGCTCAGTAAGCCGCGCCTTGGTAATCACATAAGAAATAACCTCGGAATCGATAGTGGAATGGAAGATCGCGCCGCCCAGCTCAAGCTCCTGCTTGAGTGCGAACGCGTTTGAAATATTGCCGTTGTGGGCAATGGCCATTGAGCCCTTGACGTGGCGCACCACCAGCGGCTGCGCGTTGATGCGCGAGGCTGTCCCGGTGGTGGAATACCGGGTATGGCCCACCGCCATCGTACCGGTGCCCAGCTCGCCCAGCACCCGCTCAGTGAAAACCTCCGGCACGAGGCCAAGGTCGCGGTGGCATTTGATGACGCCTTTGGTATTGACCGCAATGCCGCAGCTTTCCTGCCCGCGGTGCTGTAAAGCGTAAAGCGCGTAATAGGCGCTGGCCGCCACATTGTCGCGTTTGGGCGCGCGGATACCGAACACGCCGCACTCCTCGTGGATAGAATCAAACATTCCGTTACCGCCTTTCGACTGTTATAGTCAAATAACTTGGGAGCAGAAACAGGATTGGCGCGGATATTTGGTGTCTGACAAGCCGAAAGATGAAGGTGGGCTGGCGTCCGCCAAGGACGACAACGCGTGCAGACACAAAATATCGCAGTTGAGCTTATTATTCAAATACGTAGACACCCTTAAGTTCAACCGCATACAAGCAAGATGCTGTTATCAATTAAAGTGATAAGCCGACCTGTAGACCCCTAGGCTGTTCTGTTTTTAAGCTGTTTGACTAATAGGGGGTTAAAAGCTTACTCGCCCATCAGGCGGTGCAGAATTTCGTGGTACGCACCCTCGACGTTGCCTAAGTCGCGGCGGAAGCGATCTTTGTCAAGCTTCTCGTTGGTATTAACATCCCAGAAGCGGCAGGTGTCGGGAGAAATTTCATCCGCCAGAATAATCTCGCCGCTGTCGGTCTTACCAAACTCAAGCTTAAAATCAATAAGCTTAATGCCCAACTCCAAGAGATAGGCTTTCATAAAATCGTTAACCGCAAAGGCGTACTTGCGGATCTGAGCAATCTCCTGCTCGGTGGCGAGGTTTAGGGCAATCGCATAGTCATCGTTGATCATCGGGTCGCCGAGCGCATCATCCTTGTAGGAGAATTCCATCGCGGGGCGGGCAAGCGGCGTGCCCTCGGCCACGCCATAGCGCTTGGCCATTGAACCGGCGCAGACGTTGCGGACGATCACCTCAAGCGGGACAATCGAAACCTTGCGCACCAGCGTCTCGCGGTCTGAAAGCTGCTCGATGAAATGGGTGGGGATATTGGCCTTCTCGGAAAGCTGCTTCATCATGAAGTTCGACACCTTGTTGTTGATGACGCCCTTGCCGTCGATGGTGCCTTTTTTAAGGCCGTTAAACGCGGTGGCATCGTCCTTGTATTCAACAATGTAGACCTGCGGGTCGTCGGTGGCATAAACCTTTTTGGCCTTTCCTTCATAAAGCTGTTCGCCCTTAATATAGTTCATTTCCTTTTCCTCCCTGTTTGTCGTCATAGATGATCATACTATCCGTTTTATTCTGCGAGAATGGCAGCGACGTCAATCGCCTTGTCTTTTTTTAATACCGAATCATGCTGTGAAACGCGCAGGTCGTTAAGCTTTTGCGCCAGCGCATCATCCGAAATCGCCAGCATCTGGGCCGCGAGCAGCGCCGCATTCTGCGCGCCGTCGATGGCGACGGTCGCCACCGGAATGCCGCCCGGCATCTGCACGGTGGAAAGCAGCGCGTCGAGTCCGTCGAGCGTCGAGGATTTGACCGGTACGCCAATGACCGGCAGCGTTGTCTGCGCGGCCAGCGAACCGGCGAGGTGCGCGGCCTTACCGGCGGCGGCAATGATGACGCCAAAGCCGTCTTCACGGGCAGATTTTGCAAACGCCGCGGCCTCAATCGGCGTGCGGTGCGCCGACAGAACCCGAACCGTAAACGGAATGCCAAGCTGGTGCAGCGTTTTGACGGCGGGCTTTAAAACCGGCAGGTCACTGTCCGAGCCCATAACAATCGCGACTTTCTTCATTTGATACTACCTCCCTTTTTCTGGAAAAACGAAACAAGCTGCGGATTACGCCGCAGCTTGCACCTAGGTTCTATTTGTGATTGCCAGAAAGGCCGGACAGACCGCGGACCGCCACATGCGCGCGGTACACAAGGCGCATTTTCGCGCAAAAAGCCCCTGAATTTGGACATCCTGCAAAGATAAGCGCCATTGCTGTTCGCCCCCTGTCACATCAATGATTTCATTCTATACGATCGGCAAACAAATTTCAATGGTTGGTTCGCATTATCGAAAAGATTGTCTTGTGTACACATCCGGTACAAATAAAATGTCGATTTTTTGGACATTTTAACGATTCGATTGCAGGATCGTTAATACATAAATTGCATAATGGCCGCTGCCCGAAGTATGCGGACAACAACTGTTCTATGTGTCCGGCAGCTGTGCCCGACAAACAGCACGGCTATTGCCCGGCTTATTTTACAACATTTTGGGGTGCACCGTTTAAATACGC
>JAEWMM010000091.1 GCA_023457175.1 Bacillota bacterium
GTCCAGCGTAAGGCCGACAACCGCCGCGCCGTATTTCTTGACAACCGGCAGCAGCCGGTCCAGCACCTCGTCCTTGCCGTTAACCGAGTTGACGACCGCGCGGCCGTTATAGACGCGCAGACCGGCCTCGATGGCGTCGGGGTCGGAGGAATCGATTTGAAGCGGCAGCGGGCAGACCGACTGGATGGCCTTGACAACCTTGGCCATCATAGCGGGCTCATCAATACCGGGCAGGCCGACGTTGACGTCGAGCAACTGCGCGCCGTCCTCCTGCTGGGCGACGGCCTGACGCAGAATATAACCCATATCCGAGTCGGCCAGCGCCTGCTTTAAGAGCTTTTTGCCGGTCGGGTTCAAGCGTTCGCCGACGACGACGGGCGCGTCCAGCAGCACCGAGACGGTGGAGGAGCAGGCGGCGGAAGGGACGGTCTTGGGGGGCAAAACCGGCGTTTTGCCGCAGGCCGCAAGGGTCAGCGCCGCAATATATTCGGGCGAGGTACCGCAGCAGCCGCCCACAACCGACGCGCCGCAGTCGATCAGCGTACATACACCCGCCGCAAACTCCCCGGCGGTCAGATCATACCCGCCGCCCGCGTTGGGCAAACCGGCGTTGGGCTTTACGGCGATGGGCAGCCGTGTCCAGCGGCGCAGCTCGGTGACGATCTCGCCCAATTGCAGCGGGCCCACCGAGCAGTTGACGCCGATGACGTCGGCGCCGTGGCCCTCAAGCGTGAGCGCCATAGCAGGAATATCGCAGCCGGTAAAGGTTCTGCCGCCCGCCTCAAAGGTCATCGTGACCATGACGGGCAGATCACAGCATTCTTTGGCCGCCAGAAGTGCTGCCTTGGCCTCATAGACGTCCATCATCGTCTCAATGGCAATCAGGTCGACACCGGCTTTGGCGCCCGCCCGCATCTGTTCTGAAAACAGCGCGACGGCACGCTCAAACGGCATGGTGCCAAGCGGCTCAAGCAGCTCGCCCAACGGGCCGATATCGAGCGCCACCATACCGTCGCAGGGCGCGGCGGCGCGCCGGGCGCAGCCCACGGCGGCAAAGACGATTTCTTCAACGGTGTAACCGGTGCCCCCCAGCTTAGGCGCACTGGCCGAAAAGGTATTGGTATAAACGATATGGCTGCCCGCCTTAAAGTAAGCGGCATGAATATCTTCAATGACCTTGGGCGCGGTGATGCACAGCAGCGACGGGTTTTCTCCCGGATTAAGACCCGAGCGCTGCAACATCGTGCCCATGGCGCCGTCGGTAAAGATAATTTTTTTATTAAGCGCTTCGGTAAAGCGGTTCATAACATCAGCCTTTCGGTTTAGATTTGCTGTAAGCGCACTGGCCCGCCATGGCGCAGGAGGCGCAACCGGGCGCAGCGTCAGATGGCGCGTCGTCACTCCCATCGACATGCTTGACGCCGATGATCGCGGTCACCGATTTTATCGGAGAAAGCAGCAGCGAGCTGCCGACAGTCAGTCCAAGTAATCGGCGGGCGTCCAGCAGCTCAAGCAGCTTGGGCTGCAGCGCGAGCGGCAAATCGCCATAGCCCGGGGAGAAGCGGAACGTCAGGCTGTGCGGCGCGTCCGGCAACAGTGCGCGCGCCTGTTCGGTCGCGTGGTCGGCCAGATCCTCGATCGCCGTGGACGCGCAGGCGTCGAGCAGCAGCGCCCGATAAGGGCTGGCCTGCCCCTCGGTCGATATGAGACGATCCACCGCAAAGCCGAGCGTCACCGCCAGCAGTATGCAGCGGTCGCAGCCCGTCAGATGCCGGGCGATGGCCCGGCCCGGCAGAGGCAGCCCGCCGCAGAGCGGCTGGCCGTCCGCCTGCCGGCACAAAGGTAATACAACCGCAGCGGCGGCAGGGGCGGCAACGGCCAGTATTTTATCGGCGGCGCCGGTCAGATCGTCGGCCATGGACGCGTCCTCACGGCTTCTGAGATACCGCAGCGCCTCCTGCCGGTCGATGGCCAGCGGGCGGGAGAGCGGCAGCCTCACAGTGCCTCACCGTTGGTCGACGCCAGAATATTTGCGATGCTTTTGTGAACCGTCTCAGCGATGACAGGGTTATTCATCGTATACAGATGAATGCCCGAAACACCGCTCGTGATCAGGTCGACAATCTGCTCGGTGGCGTAGCATAAGCCCGCGTCGAACAGCGCCTGAGGGTTATCGCCATAGCGCGCCATAATTTTGGCAAACTTCCGCGGCAGCTTGGCACCGCAGAGCGACACCATGCGCTCAATCTGCCTGGCGTTGACGACCGGCATGATACCGGCCTTAATCGGCACCTTAATATTTTCCTTATCGCACAGCTCGGCCATGCGCAAAAAGTCCTCGTTGTCAAAAAAGAGCTGCGACACCAGATGCGACGCCCCCAGCGCAACTTTTTCCTTGAGGTATTTAATGTCCTGCTCGGCGTTGTCGCTGTCCGGGTGCCCCTCAGGGTAGCAGGCTGCGGCAATATCGAAGCCGCCGCGATGGTTAATGTGTGCAATCAGGTCGGTCGCGTGTAAAAAGTGGGGCGAGGGCTCAGCCTCCGGCACGCGGTCGCCGCGCAGCGCCAACACATTTTCGATCTTTTCTTTTTCCAGCGCATCCAGCATGGCATCCACCTGATCGCGGGTGGAATTGATGCAGGTCAGATGTGCCAGCGGCGTGATGCCGCAGTTATTCTGGATATGGGACACCAGCGCGCAGGTGACCTGCTGCTGTGCAGACGAGCCGCCTGCGCCATAGGTGACGCTGATATAGTCGGGCTTTAACGACGAGAGGCGGTCTATCGTGGCGTAAAGACTTTCAACAGGACGGTCGCGCTTGGGGGGGAATATCTCAAGCGAAAAGGTCAGCGGCTTTTTGCGGCAAATTTCAGAAATTTTCATGACGGGCTCTCCTGTGTTGTAGTGTGATCAAAACGGCCGAATATACAAAGCCAGACGCAGGCCGGAAAACGGCTTGTGGCTTCAACGCGATGTCTTTTATGCGCGGGAATAAAAATCGTATCCCCACCGGTCAAAAAAACCTGACAGTGCTCAAAGGTCAGCAGCGCGCTGCCCGAAAGCAGGCAGACCAGCTCGTCTTCGGTCTGATCGTACCAAAAGCCGTCGGGGGAGCGATGCCCCTGCGACACGATGCGCTCTATCCGGCAGCCGTCGGCACAGGCCAAAAGCTGGCTGAATTCTTCTTTGGCTCGTTTGGGAATTGAAAACAGATTCATGGGACGCCCTCTATTTATCAGGATGCAGCATGGCGGCAAATTCTGCGGGCAGGCTGCGCAGCGTATCAAACAGTGTGCCGACCGCCTGCTCGAACTCGTCGGCCTGCCGCTTCATCGCATCGGTTGAGGATTTGCGAACCAAGACAAGCTTTTTGTTCAGGGTCTTCTCGATGGCGGCGCGAACATCAGGGTCGGCGGTTCGCTTCATGCGTTCCAGCAGCTCGGCGCATTCTTTAAGTGTGGCACGCAGGTCGTCCTCATCCGCATGGGCAAAGCGGCGGCGCATGGCCTCGTTTTCAGCGGGGCTGATAAAGTTCATCTCAAGCAGCACTGCGTCGCCCGAAAAACCCTGTATTTTTTTACACAACGCATCAAGGGCGGTCAGGCTCTCCTTGCTGTTGGGCAAAAGGGCCATGCCGGGGCGTAGCGCCTGCGCACGCAATGCGCGCAGCCTGCGCCAGACAAAGACGCGGGCTTTTGTAGGGCTGGCAGGAACCGAATATACCAGCGCAATCCATTCTGTTTTGGCGGAAGGCATGATCGATTCCCCTTTCAGCGCCTATAAAAGGCTATAACAGCGCGGCGATCACCGCGTTAGAAAGTAAAAAGCCCTTTGTAGTAAGACGAATGCCGCAGTCGGTTATAATGAGCAGACCGGCAGCGTCAAGCGGCGGGGCCTTCCTCTTCATTTGCTCCGTGAAAATGTCGGAAAAATCATCAAAGCGAATACCCTCCGAGAGGCGCAACCCCAGCATCAGGCGTTCGGCCTCGTCGCCGCCATCACCGTCGTTAATTGCGATGTCCCACGGGTTTTCCGCCGCGGTAAAAGCGGCGAAATTTCGCGGGAAATAAAAACGCCGGCCGCTATAAAACGAATGCGCGGCGGGGCCGATGCCCAGATAAGGCTGGCAGCGCCAATATTTAAGGTTATGGCCGCTTTGCGCGCTCTCGTTTTTGGCAAAGTTTGAAATCTCGTATTGAAAAAAGCCCTGCTGTACGCAGCTATCGATCATTTTAAGATAGCAGTCGGCGGCAAAATCCTCGTCCGGCTCGGCATATTGTCCGGCAAAAGGGGTGCCCGGCTCCATTTTCAGCAGATAGGCCGACAGATGGTCAACCGGCAGCGCGGCCAGCGCCTTGATTGAAGCATCAATCTCTTCGAGGCGCTGCCCCGGCACCGCAAGCATCAGGTCGGCCGAAATGTGCGCAAAGCCCGCGCGGTGCGCCGCCCCAATCATCTCCGCCGCGCGTTGGGCGGTGTGACGGCGGTCTAAAATGCGCAATGTGTCGTCGTTCATCGAC
>JAEWMM010000092.1 GCA_023457175.1 Bacillota bacterium
CCCCGGCACGCCTTTGAGCGGGTGGAGGAGATGTATGCGGTGTTCCTGCGCGAAATGCAGGCCAACAGCGGTGTAATCTGCTTTACCCGCTGCGCGGAGGAGCTGGAGCTCAACCGGAGAAACGGGAAGCTTTCCGCTTTTCTCACGGTGGAAGAAGGCGGTATCTGCGGCGATGATATCGAGCAGCTCCATAAGCTTTATGCAATGGGCGTGCGGCTGATCACACTGACTTGGAACTTTGAAAATACGCTGGGCTACCCGAATTCAGACGATCCGACTGTTATGTCACGCGGACTAAAGCCCTTCGGCATTGAATTTGTCGAAACGATGAACCGCTTAGGAATGCTGGTGGACGTCTCGCACCTGTCGGACGGCGGATTTTGGGATGTGGTGCGGATTTCGACCAAGCCCTTTGTGGCGTCTCACTCCAACGCCCGCGCTGTGCGTGATTTCCGTCGAAACTTAACTGACGCGCAGCTGCGCGCGCTTGCGGAAAAGGGCGGTGTTACCGGTATCAATTTTTTCCACCGCTTTCTTGGATACGACGAGACGGGGAGCGTGGAGCAGATGGTCGCGCATATCAAGCACATCAGAAAAGTTGCCGGTATTGACGTGCTGGCCATCGGCAGCGATTTTGACGGCTTTAGCGGCCCGTGTGAGATTAAGAACAGCGCCGAGCTGATCAAAATTCCAGAGGCGCTAAACCGCGAAGGCTTTACCTGCGACGAGATTGATAAGCTTTGCTACAAAAATGCCTTGCGCGTTATCAAAGACGTGCTGTAAAGAAAAAGAATACATAGTAAACGGGGGCGAGCCTGAGTGGCTCGCCCCCGTTTACTATGTATATCTATAAAAACGCTTAATATTTATCCGCACCGGCTGGAGCAAGATTGTAAGCGGCGGCGTAGGATTCACCGGTGGTTGATTGGAGATTGTCCTCACCCGTATTGTGACTGCCGTTGATCAATTTGAATTTTGCTGTAAGCGCCTTGAGCATTTCGGCCTGGCCCGAAAGTTCCTCAGACGTTGCCGCGCTCTGCTCGGCGGTGGCGGAGTTTGTTTGCACAACGGTGGAAATCTGCTCCACACCAATGGTAATCTGGCTTACGGCGCTGGCCTGCTCGTTTGAGGCCTCGGCAATTTTATTGATTGCCGTCTCAATTTCCTTTGAGCCGGTTACGACGGCGTTGAGTGATTTTGCCGTCTGGTCGGCCAGCGCGGTGCCGTTGTGAACGGCGCGCATCGATTCTTCGATCAGGCCGGTTGTGCTCTTGGCCGCTTCTGCGCTCTTGCTGGCCAAATTTCGAACCTCGTCCGCCACAACGGCAAAGCCCTTGCCGGCCTCGCCGGCTCTGGCCGCTTCCACCGCCGCATTAAGCGCCAGAATATTTGTCTGGAATGCAATGTCGTCAATGGTTTTAATAATCCGGCTAATCTCGTTGGAGGAGCGGTCAATTTTCTCCATGGCCTCGATCAAGGCCAGCATCTGACGGTTGCTTGATATAATATTTTCGCCGATCTGCCCGGTGGCTTTGCTGGCGTTGAGCGCGTTAAGCGCATTCTGCTTGATCTGCTGCGAGAATTCATTGAAGGTGGCTGACAGCTCTTCGATGGAACCGGCCTGCTCGGTCGCACCCTGTGAAAGCGCTTGCGAGGCGTCGGAGATTTGGCTGGCGCCGGTTGCAACCTGTTCGGACGCCTGATTGATCTGCGAAAGCGTTTCTGAGAGCGTCAGGTTGATATTGTCAATAGAAGACAAAATTGAATTAAAATCGCCGACATAGGTCATCTGCGTTGTTTGCGTAAAATTGCCCGCGCTAATCTCACCGAGCAAACGATCCACATCATATATAATCGATTTCAAATAGTCGGACATACCGTTAAATTCCTTGGCCAAATGCCCCAGCTCATCAAGGCTTTTCACCTCAATAGTGTGGTCCAAATGCCCTTCGACCAGGTTTTTCATGCCGATGACCAGATTATCTATCGATTTTGTAATCGTATTTACGATCGAGAATGAGGCTATCAATGATATTGCAACCGCTACGGCGATGGTTGCTAAAATGATGATTAATGCATATCCGTACAGCGTGTCAATTTGATCGCTTTGCTTTTGGCCGTCCGCTTTATTCAATTCAACAATAGCATTTATCGATACGCACAGCTTGTCAAACGCTTCCTGAGAGGCGCTTTGCATCATTTTTATGGCGTCGTCCCTTTTGCTCAAACGGCTTAACCTTAAAACTTCGTCGCTGTTTTGTAAGTATTGCTCCCAGTCGGCGTGAACCTGCGCAATCAGCTGCGTATCCGTTTCGTCGGATATTAGATCGGAATAGGCGATGAAAAGGTTGTCAATATCGCCCTTTAGCGTAACCATAGTCGTTTCTACTGCGGTTAGTTGCTTTTGGGTTGCGGTCAGGACGTGGTTGTATTCTTCAATACGATATTTGGCGATGGCGGTGTTCAAATCTCCTACAACGGCTATCGAGGGGAGACTGTCTGTGGCGATGGCGGTGCTGAAACGATTTATCGCAGCCATTAACCAGATGGAGGTACCGCTGAGTGCGAGCATAAAAACCAGCATAAGCGCAACGACCGAAAACAACTTGCTTTTAATTTTCAAATTCCTTAACATAATATCCTCCTAGCATTCAACTCAAAGCGTGCACGAACAATAGCCAACTATATTTTTACGCTGATGCGGCGCGCTCAAATTTTGTTCGAGCATGTAGCTGCACAGCGGTTCTTCCGGTCATTGCCATATGTATCGGTCAAGAAGCGTGTGTGCCGCCATATGTTCTGAAGACACCGTCGGTCGAATCGGCCGCGGTGGCTAAGGGGAATGGGCAGACTTTATTATTTCTGCGCCGGGTCCACCTGCTTTCTATGGTAAGTCGGCAAAACGTCGCGCAGACGGCCGTGGGCGTCCTTAACGGCGGCAATAATGGCTTTTTGCGAGGAACCGAAATAACGCCGTCGCACCTTTTCGGTTATCTCATCCACACCGTCAAGCAGGTCGCAGCCAACCAGCAGTGTTCTGACAAAATCGCGGGTGATATCGAGCACGGCATTGCAGGAGACATCAATGATGCGATGGGTCATGGCATCCACCACAAACGGGAAGAAGATGATGTCGCAGTTTTGCTTGATAGGGTTATCGTCCGAGACCTTTGCATGCCCTACCAGATAAATTGTGCTATCCTGATATTTCATGGCGCCACACTCCTCATATAATGGTCACAGAAAGAATTTCGGGCCGGTTGTTTATTCGGGGGATTGCGCTGTCGTTGCCCAGACCGCGGCTGACCAGTAACGCCGGCTTGCTGCCGTGCAACCCCTGACAAAAGCGTGGAAAAAGCCCCTGACCCGGTGAAAAGAGCGCCAGCTGCTGTGTCAGGCGCACCTGCCCGCCGTGGGCATGCCCGCAGAACATTAGATCGAACGGAAAACGGCAGTAAGAAAGTTCGCCGGTCAGGGCGTAATGCTCCGGAAAGTGCGACAGCACAATGCGCAGGCCGTCCTGCTGCGACAGAGCGCTTAATGGTGCGCGGTTATCGGTATATTTCAGCGTTTTGCAGGCGGCGCGGACATAATCAATGCGTGAGACGGCCAAGCCTTCATCCAACCCCAGTATATGCA
>JAEWMM010000093.1 GCA_023457175.1 Bacillota bacterium
GCTCAGTGATATCGGGGTTCTTTTTCTGCGGCATAATTGAGGAGCCGGTGGCGAAGGCGTCGTCAAGCTCGACAAACTTAAATTCCGACGAACACCAGAGAATAATCTCCTCCGAAAAGCGTGAGAGGTGGGTCATAATCAGCGAGAGTGCGGCGGCCGCCTCCACGCAGAAATCGCGGTCGGAAACGCCGTCGAGGCTATTCTGCGTTACCCCGCCCGAAAAGCCCAGCAGCTTAGCGACCAGCTTGCGGTCGATGGGGTAGGTGGTGGAGGCCAGCGCGCCCGAGCCGAGCGGCGAAATATCCATGCGGCGGCAGCAGTCGTTTAAGCGGTCTAAGTCGCGCGCAAACATCTGGGCGTAGGCCATGATGTGGTGGGCAAAGGTGATCGGCTGCGCCACCTGTAAGTGGGTATAGCCGGGCATGACTGTGTCAAGATTCTGCTCGGCCTTTGCCATAATCGCCCCAATCAGCCGGTGCACTTGCATATAAATGTCGCCCAGCTGACGCTTTAAGTACATCCTGATATCCAGCGCGACCTGATCGTTGCGGCTTCTGGCGGTGTGCAGGCGCTTGCCCGCGTCGCCGATGCGCTCGGTAAGCACCTGCTCGACAAACATATGAATGTCCTCGGCGGAAAAATCAAATTGCAGCGCGCCGGAATCGAGATCGGCCAATATCCCCTTGAGTCCTTTGACAATCATGTCGGCGTCGGCCTGCGGGATAATGCCGCAGCGCCCCAGCATGGTGGCGTGGGCGATAGAACCGGCGATATCCTCGTGATACATCACGTGATCATACGCAATTGAAGAATTGAAGTCGTTGACACCGGCATCCAATTCCTTGCTGAACCGGCCGGACCACATTTTCATAAAGTTACCCCCTGAATCAGGCTTGCGCCTATGTATAAGAGAATGCTTGGGTTTCAGAAGACGAGCAAAGCCCTGCCCCCACATTGCGGTTGCAGGGCTTCCGGTCGTTGAAGCGTCTGTGCGAAATAACGTTTACTTGCCGAGCTTTTCAGCCAGCTGGGCCTGAACCTTCAGCGGCAGGCCGAACAGGTTGATAAAGCCCTGAGAGTCCATCTGATCATAAACGGTGTCCTCGCCGAAGGTCGCAATCTCCTCGGAGTAGAGGCTGTAGGGACTGGTCGTACCCGCGCCCATGATATTGCCCTTATAAAGCTTGACCTTGACGTCGCCGGTGACATTCTTCTGGGTGGAATCGACAAAGGCCGAGAGCGCCTCGCGCAGCGGGGTAAACCACTGGCCGTTGTAGACCAGATCGGCGAACTTAAGCGCAACCTGCTGCTTGTAATGCATCGTCTCGCGGTCCAGGCAGAGGCTCTCAAGCTGCTCGTGCGCAAAGTAAAGGATCGAGCCGCCGGGCGTCTCATAAACGCCGCGGCTCTTCATGCCGACCAGGCGGTTTTCAACGAGATCGGCGATGCCCACGCCGTTTTCGCCGCCGATCTTGTTCAGGTACTTGATGATGTCGGCCGTCTTCATCTTTTTGCCATTGACGGCGACAGGCCGGCCCTGCTCAAACGAAATGGTGACATAGGCGGGCTTGTCGGGGGCCTTCTCAGGCGAGACGCCAAGCTCAAGAATTTTGTCGTACTGCGGCTCGTTGGCGGGGTCTTCAAGATCAAGGCCCTCGTGCGAGAGGTGCCAGATATTTTTATCTTTTGAGTAGTTGGTCTCGCGGTTGATGGTCAGCGGAATATTGCGCGCCTCGGCGTAGGCAATTTCATCCTCGCGGCTTTTGAGCTCCCAGGTGCGCCACGGGGCAATAATGCCCATATCGGGCGCGAACGCCTTAATGGTCAGCTCAAAGCGTACCTGATCGTTGCCCTTGCCGGTGCAGCCGTGCGCAATGGCATCGGCGCCCTCAGCCTTGGCGATCTCCACAATCCGCTTGGCGATAATCGGGCGGGCAAACGAGGTGCCCAGCAGATATTTTCCCTCGTAGACGGCGCCGGCCTTGAGCGTGGGGACGATAAAATCGTCGCAGAACACATCGACGAGATCCTCTATATACAGCTTGGAAGCGCCGGTTTTGATCGCTTTTTCGTTCAGACCCTCAAGCTCGGCGCCCTGTCCCACGTCCGCCGCGACGGCGATAACCTCGCAACCGTAGTTCTCTTTCAACCACGGAATAATAACCGAGGTGTCGAGGCCACCCGAATAGGCAAGAACGACCTTTTTATACTGACTCATAATAAGCATCCTCCATAAAATTGCTTGGTTCATAATGTTATGATTAATAATTATACATAGTTTTTGCAAAAAGAAAAGAGGGTAAAGCATAATTATTCGTAAAAGCCGTAAAATTTGTATCAATCTCTAAAAAAGGCGGGTTGTTGGCATTTTTATTAGATAAGTTTGCTTAACACGCCCTTCGCCTTATATGGGTATCTCTTTAAATTAAGCCGGGCCGGGCGCATTTATGCGGCCTCATTAGTGTATATAATCAGTAATATTCATAAATTCAGTATAAAAACCATGAGAGAAATACCATTTCCTCATAGAATAAGCGATTTACATTATTGACATTGAAATTTAAAATATTAAAATAGAGTTGTGCGATCCATTGAAAAATTACGGCTTTAGCGGTATAATGATGGAAATATGTTGCAAGCTTTCGTCAAGTGAAGGTGATGGTTTGGACAAGGGGATTAGAAGGCTAAAAAAACTGCTTTTTTCGCGTGCGCTGATTGTCTCGATATTGGTGGCCGGTCAGATTTTGATTCTGCTGCTGTTCATCCTCAGGCTTTCGCGCTATTTTGCCGCCATGTACGGCGTTTTTATGCTGCTCTCAGCGGTTGTGACGCTTGTCGTCGTCAATAAGGAGGTTAATCCCTCTTATAAATTGGCCTGGATTATCCCCATTTTAATGTTTCCGCTCTTCGGAGGCTTGTTTTATCTGATTTTCGGCAACACGCATTTAAGCAAAAGCCTGTCGGCCCGCATGCGCCGGGTGGAAGAGCGCATTAATCTTAAAGAAGCGCAGACCGCCGAAACGCAGGCGCTGCTTAAAACGCTGCCGCAGTCGTTGCAAAACCAGTCGCGTTACCTGCTTGGTGCGGGTTATCCGGCCTACTGCCGCACTCAAACGCGCTACCTTACCCCGGGCGAGCACAAATTTGAAGCGCTGCTCAAAGCGCTTGAACGCGCGGAGCGCTACATCTTTCTGGAGTATTTCATCATTGATGAAGGCGCTATGTGGAACAGTATCTTAGCGCTATTGGAGCGCAAGGTCAAAGAGGGCGTGGAGGTTCGCGTTATCTACGACGGCTTTGGCTGCCTGATGACGCTGCCGGATCATTATTTTGAGACGCTGCGTCAAAAGGGCATTCAATGCATTGAGTTTAACCCGCTGATTCCGGTGGTGACGCTTTTGATGAACAACCGCGACCACCGCAAGATCCTCGTTGTGGATGGACAAGTCGGGTTTATGGGCGGCGTAAATATCGCCGACGAGTATATCAATGCCGCCGACCGGTTCGGGCATTGGAAGGATGCCGCCGTTGAGCTGACCGGGGAAGCGGTCTGGAGCCTGACGGCCATGTTCCTCTCGATGTGGGATGCCGTCACCGGCGAGGATACGCGCGTGGAATTTTACCGCGCGCCGCCGTCTGAAACGCTGCCCAACGGTATCGTTCAACCCTATTCCGATTCGCCGCTCGACAACGAGCAAGTCGGCGAAATGGTCTATCTCAATATCATCAACCGCGCCGAAAAATACGTCTATATCTGCACCCCCTATTTGATTGTCGACAACGAGACGGTGACGGCGCTGCTGCTGGCCGCTAAAAACGGGGTGGATGTCCGCATCATTACGCCGCACCGGGGCGACAAATGGTATGTGCATATGGTCACCCGCGCCTATTATGCCCAGCTGGTGCGCGGCGGCGTCAAAATATACGAGTATACGCCCGGCTTTATACACGCAAAAACCTTTGTAGCCGACGACGAGGTGGCTACGGTCGGCACCATTAATCTCGACTACCGCAGCTTTTATCTGCATTTTGAGTGCGGGGTATGGATGGCGCGCACGCAAGCGGTGTGCGATATCCGCGCGGACTTTTTAAGCACGCTGGCGCTTTGCGAGCCGATCAGCGCCAACAGCCGGCAACTGAATACCGGTTGGGTGCTGCGGCTGGTCAGCGCGGTGCTGCGCTTGTTTTCGCCGCTGATGTAAAACATAATAAAGCCAAGCGATTGGCATTAATTTAAAGGAGGCATGCCTTATGAAAAGAAACCTGGGAACCGATAAGACCACGCGTTCCAACCAGTCTTCCGAGAAAATGCTTGCAATTTTAGAGCGCATGTCCGAGCAGGATGAGCCGATACGTCTACAGGATATCTCCCGTCTGGTCGGGATGAACGAAAGCACCGCGCTGCGCTATATTGCCACGCTGCAAAAAAGCGGCTATGTGGTGCAGGATTCCGACACCGGGCGGTATTCGCTCACCTATAAGATCTGCGCCGTGGCGGCCAATGTATCGAGCCGGAAAAATATCCGTAATATCTGTTCGCCCTATCTGCGCTCGATTGCGCATATCTTCTCAGAGTCGGCCAACGTCGCCGAAGAGCATAACATGATGGTCGTGTATATTGAGGCGATCAGCGGCCCGCGCCAGCTTTTGATGACCACCCGCCGCGTGGGCAATGTGTCCCCTATGCACTGTACGGCGGTGGGCAAGCTTTTGCTGCTCAACTACAGCCAGCAGCAGCTTCAGCAGTATGTTGCCGCCAAGGGCCTGCCGTCGCTCACCGACCACACCATCACCGAGCCCGGCCGTCTGTTTGCCGAGCTTGATAAGGTTCGGACACAGGGCTATGCCTTTGACAACGAGGAGTATGAGCCCGGCGCGCGATGTGTCGCCGCGCCAATCTACGACTACACCGGCAATATTATCGCGGGCTTAAGCGTCAGTGGCCCTATTACCCGCATGACCGACGAACATATTTACGAAAAGCTTCCCTTTCTGCTTGATGCGGCACAGCAAATTTCGCTGCGTATGGGCTACGAGGGACGCTTGCTGCGGTGACGCTCTGGAATTCAGACAGGAAAAGCTCCGCCCCGTTTGCGGTCAGCCGCCGACAGGGCGGAGAATTTTGTTGTTGCTGAAACACACCAAAGGTTCACAGCTTGTTTATTCTGCGTCGGCCTTACGGCGGGCAAGATGTTCAGTTGGTCGCTCTTTCATGGCTGCCGGGCAGAAATTTGCCCGCAATCTGTAAAAATTGATTTTACAGGCAATAACCGCATAAAAAATGGACACTTTTGTGGTAGAATAAAAACCATAGCCGCCACGGCTGCGGCGTGGCTTATACAAATCTCCGATAAAACGGTAAAACAGGTTGGCCCGTCCGGATAACTGCCGTATTCAATGACCAAAACGCAATAAAAGCGGTGTGTCTGCGTTGCCTGCGGCAAGCAGACGATGCAGCCAAAGATAAAACAACCGCCCGGGCTTGAGTGTTTTAGTTGTTGGTAAAGACACAACGATTGGGCCAAACGCATAAAGCAAGCGCAGGATTTAGATACCGTTGGGCCTGCTGCCTGTGCGGATCGGAATACGTGGAGGGAATTGATGAAAAAGACAGGCGTGCTGCAATTGACGGCACTGGTGCTGCTGCTTTCGCTCTCGGCACTCGGATTATTTTGGGCGACCACCCATTTGGATATATCGGGGCTTTATAAGGGCGGAGCCGCTGCTGAATCGGCGCCGGTGTCGGCCCCCGAGGTATCTGTACCGCAGCCCGAACCGGAGCCGGAACCGGAGCCTTCAAAGCTGCACTTTATGGCAGCGGGCGACAATTTAATACACGACAATATCTACAAGCAGGCGGCGGCGCGCACCGGCGGCAACGGGTTCGATTTTGACCCGCCCTATCAATACGTGGCCGGACTGTTTGGGGATGCCGACGTTGCCTTTATCAATCAGGAATCTTTGATAGCCGAGCGTATTGCGCCGCTTTCGGGCTATCCGCTGTTTAATTCCCCCGAGGCGGTGGGCGACAAGCTGGTCGATATGGGCTTTAACGTCATATGCACGGCTAATAACCATATGTTTGACATGAGGGAAGCCGGGTTGATTGCCTCGATGGACTATTGGGATGCTCAGCCGGTGTTCTCAATGGGGGCATGGCGTACCGAAGCGGATATGCAGCGCCCGCTGACGATTGAGAAAGAGGGCATTACGATCGGCTTTGTGCCGATTACCGAGCACACAAACGGACTCAAGCTGCCCGCCGAGACGCCGCTGCGCTTTATTCGCTCGGACGAGTATGACCTGATCAAGCAGCAGGTGGCGCTGGCCCGCGCCAACAGCGATTTTGTTGTGGTATCGATCCACTGGGGGACGGAAAACAGCAATAATACCATCGACAATCAGCTTGAGCTCGCGCAGATGTTCGCCGACTGGGGCGTTGATCTGGTGCTTGGGCATCATTCTCACACGCTGCAGCCAATGGAATGGCGTACCGGCCAAAGCGGCAAACGCATGCTGGTTGTCTATTCGCTGGGCAACTTTATCTCCAGCATGCTTGACCCGCAGAACATGCTGGGCGGTATTCTCGATCTGGATATTGAAAAGGATGTCAAAACGGGCGAGACGGCGATTACCCGAGCCAGAATGATTCCGATTGTCACGCAGTACGATTCGACCGGGCGTCAGGATGTGCGCATGTATCCCTTCGCCGACTATACCGACGCGCTTGTAAATAAGCACGGGATGAAACAGTGGCACGGCCATTTTTCGCTTTCCTACCTGTCGGGGATTATCAAAAAGAATATCCCGGCCGAATTCTAAAACAGCGATGTTTTAGAGAAGATCGTCTAAGGCGCTGTCGGTGCGGTTAAATAA
>JAEWMM010000094.1 GCA_023457175.1 Bacillota bacterium
CCTTGAGACCGGTGACATAGCCCTTGCCGCCGTCGGTGCGCTCTACCTCGGCCATATCCCCCACAAGCGGGGTGATGCCCTGCTTGCGGAACAGCCCGCGCGCACGGCACTCTATGACCGCGTCACCGGTATCAACGTAATAGAACCCGCCTGTTTGCCGAATAATGCGTCCCTGTGGCATGAAAGTCTCCTCTTTAACGATGCATATCAGAATTATCTTCCGACAGCGTATAACCGCCGGTGTTGAAGTTCACCTCATAGGTCTGGTACAGGAAGTCGTTATAGAGAATGAATATCTTCGCCACGCCTGAGCCTTCGAACATCGGTTTCCAGTACAGCGCGGTGGAAGGCTGCAACCGCTCCTCGCGCAGAATGCGTCCGTCAAACATGGCCTGCATCTTGACGATATCGGTCACGTCGTTGGGCAGCGGAACATGCAGTGTAATCTGGTTCTTCTGGTTCTCCCCGCCCGATACGTTCAGGTTGATGAACGCCCCGGTGGCAATCTGCGAGGTTGGCGCCGGGTCCTGCGAGATAACGATGTTCTGCGCCTTGTCACTCGTGACATAGCTGATGCCGCCAATCTCCAGCCCAAGCTGCTGCAACAGCGCTCTGGCCGCGTCGATATCCATACCGCGAAGGTCGGGCACCTCGACCACCTTGTTCTCAGGCCCCATGCTGATCTGAACCTTTACGACGGTAGAGGCCGGAATTTCGCTGCCAAAGCCGGGGTCGGTCGCCACAACGGTACCGATCGGCTGCTGCGAAAACACCTCAGCCTTTTGATAGGCAAGGTCGAGGTTCGCAAGCTCCTGATAGGCCTCGGTCTCCTCCATACCGATAAGGTTGGGCATCAGCACAACCTTGGTGCCGTTTGAGATCACAAGGCGCACCACCGAATTTTCCTTGACCTTGGTACCGGCCTTAGGCTTCTGGCTGACCACCTCGCCGCGCTCGTAGAGGTCGTTATACTGGTTATCCTCAACCTCCAGAATGAACTTCGAATATTCCTGCGCGTTTTTTATCGCATCGTATTTAAGCCCGGTCAGATCCGGCATCATGATATCCGGCACCTTCTCAAGCGGGTTGTTCAAATACAGCATCGCGCCGATAAACGCAACCGAAATAACAACAAACGCTGCGGTAATGCCCGCCAGCGCCATCAATATTGAGCTTTTACGCGGCTCTTCGTCCTCATAGTCCCGGTGGCCGCCCCGGTTTGGAACCGGCTGTTCTTTTTCTATCGGTTTTCTTGATCGTTTTGGTGTCATACGTTCTCCCTTGCCGTCCCGCAATTGCTTTGCGTGGCGCATATTGCGGCTGAAATGGTCGCTCTGCGCCTTGTCGTCGGTCAGATATTGATATTCAAAATGTACCGAGGGGTTTTGTTTAAATGCCTCGATATCCTTAAGCATGTCGTCCGCCGACTGATACCGCCGGTCGGGGTCCTTCTCCATCGCGCGCAGCGTAATCTCCTCAAGCCCCTCCGGGATGTCGGGATTGATGCCGCGCGGCGACGGCGCTTCGAGCTCAATCTGCTTTAACGCGACCGAAACCGGGCTGTCGGCATCAAACGGCAGCTGCCCGGTGAGCATCTCATAAAGCATGACGCCGATGGAATAAATGTCGGCACGCTGGTCGGTATGGTCGCCCCGGGCCTGCTCAGGGCTGATGTAGTGCACAGAGCCTATGGCGCGGTCGGTCAGCGTATGCGACTCGCTTCTGGCAAACCGCGCAATGCCGAAGTCGGTAATCTTAATTTTGGCATCGGCAAGCAGCATGACGTTCTGGGGTTTGATATCGCGGTGGACAATGCCCTTGGAGTGCGCATGGGACAGCGCCTTTAAAATCTGAACGATAAAGTGCACCGTTTCTTTCCAGCCGAGGGGACGCTGCTCCTCCATATATTCCTTAAGCGTAATGCCGTCGATATATTCCATGACGATGCAGCGCATATTATGTGAGAAGCAAACGTCGTAAACCTCAATAATATTGGGATGCGACAGCATGGCGATGGCCTTGCTCTCGTTTTTAAAGCGGCGCAGCAGCTCTTCGTTTTCGTAGAACTCCTCGCGCAGTATCTTGACCGCCACCGTCTTGCCATCCGACAGGTCGGTGGCTTTATAGACGTTGGCCATGCCGCCGACACCGATCAACTCACTGATCTGGTAGCGCCCCTCAATCTTTTTTTCGATAAAATTATCCATGCGCGCCCACCTCCTCGGCCACGCAGCAGACCACCGCGGTAATATTATCGCCGCCGCCGTTCTCGTTGGCGCGTTCAATAAGCGGCGCGACGCTCTTGCGTTTGACGGCAATGGCGGTCAGCGCGCAGATGTCCTCGTGGCTCATATAATTATAAAGGCCGTCGCTGCAAAGCAGAAGCGTGTCGCTCGGCAGCAGGTCTATTGAAAAAATATCGTAGCTAAGCTGCGGCGCAACCCCGACGGCACGGGTAATATAATGCCGCTGCGGATGGTTTTTAGCGTCGGCCGGAGATAGCTCTCCCCGGTCAATAAGCATCTGCACCACCGTGTGGTCAACGGTAAGTTGGGTCAGAACATCGTTGCGCAGCAGATAGGCCCTCGAATCTCCCGCATGGATAAAATGCGCGTTACCGGGCAGCACCACCGCGCCTACGAGCGTCGTACCCATACCGGCCAGAGCGCTGTCGGCCTGGGCCACGTCGAACACCACGCTGTTGGCCGCGGCGCCCGCGCATTCCAGCACCCGGCGTATTACATTCTCATCGATAACGCCCTTTAAGTCCCGGCGCAGCATCGCCGCCGCCGCTTCGAGCGCCAGCTCGCTGGCCTGTTCGCCGCCTTGCTCACCGCCCATGCCGTCACAGACCATCAGCAGCTGCTTGGCGTCGAGCGTCTCGGCTAAGAACACATCTTGATTGTTGTGCCGTTTCTGTCCCACATGGGTGTCGCCTGCTATCCACAATGCGCATCGCCCCCTATCGCATCTTTTCTTCTCAGCTGGCCGCAGGCGGCGTCTATTTCGCCGCCAAGCTCCCGCCTTATGGTGGCGGAAAGTCCACCCGCTGTCAATATGTCCCTGAATTCCTCAGCCTGCCTGCGGCTGCCGCGCATAAAGCCCGTCTCAGCCACCGGATTGACCGGAATCAGATTGACGTGGCAGCTCTGGTCTTTAAGCAGCGCCAGTAATTTTTTAGCCTGCTGCGGGCTGTCGTTGACGCCCGCAATCAGCGCGTATTCGTACGAGATACGCCGTCCGGTTTTGGCAAAATACCGGCGGCAGGCCGCCAGAAGCGTCTCTAAGGGATAGCGCTTATTAACCGGCATAATCTGATTGCGCGTTTCATTATCGCAGGCGTGCAGCGAGACTGAAAGCGTCAACTGATAAGAAAGTGCAGCTAAATCGTCAATTTTATCCACCAATCCGCAGGTTGAGAGAGAAATATGTCGGTGAGAGAGATTTAAGCCGTTCGGGTCACGCACCAACTCTAAAAACCGCACAACGTTCTCGAAATTGTCAAGCGGCTCGCCAATGCCCATCATGACGACCGAATCTACCCGCTCGTTCGAGCGCTTGGTCACGGTATACAACTGTGAGAGCATCTCGGAGGCAGTCAGGTTGCGTACCCTGCCCCCGATCGTAGAGGCGCAGAACCGGCAGCCCATATGGCAGCCCACCTGTGACGAAATGCACAGCGAATTACCATAGCCGTGCCGCATAAGCACCGATTCAATGGTATTACCGTCGGGCAGCTCGAACAAATATTTGGCCGTGCCGTCCGACGCGGTCTGACATCGGCGAACGCCCAGCTGCGTTATGTAGCAGCGCGCCTCCAGCGCTGTGCGAAACGCGGCCGGCAGATTGGTCATCTCGTCAAAGCTGGCCGCCATTTTACCGTGCATCCAGCTAAAGAGCTGTTTTGCCCGGAATGCGGGCTGCCCCATCTCACCCACAAGCGTGTTTAACTCTGTGGGCAGCAGCGAGAGAATATCCAGTTTTTCGGCGTCTGTTTGCTGCGCGTTCATCTGTCTCTCCTGATGCGTGAAATAAAGAATCCGTCGCCACCCTGCATGTGGGGCAAAAGCGTTTTGTACCAATCCGCCCCCTCAAACGGCGCGGGAGAAAAGTCGGGGTGTTGCTTCAAAAAAGCTTCGACCACCCGTTCGTTTTCATCGGGGTTGACGGTGCAGGTAGAATAAACCAAAATTCCGCCCGCTTTTAAATAGTGTGCGGAAGTTTTTAGGATTTTATACTGAAGCTCAGGCAGCCCTTTAAGCGATTCGGCGCTGCGATATTTGATTTCCGGCTTGCGGCGCAGTACACCCAGCCCCGAGCAGGGCACGTCACACAGGACGCGGTCAAATTGACCCAGATCGCTGTTATGAACGGCCCCATCGTTGGCTTTTATCGTAAGCATGTCGATACCCAGTCGCTTTGCACCCTGACGGATCAGCGCCAGCCGGGCGGGGGCGACGTCGCAGGCGACAACCTCGCCCCGGTTTTGCATCTGCTGTGCCAGCACAAAGCTTTTGGAGCCGGGCGCCGCACAGACGTCCAGAATGCGTTCGCCGGGCGCAGCCTCCAGTGTCAGCGCCGCCTGCTGTGAGCAGACGTCCTGCACATGGAAAAACCCTAATTTATGCGACACGGTGTGCACCGCGTCGCCCTCTATCTCGATGCAGTTGCCGTCTAAGAGGCGGGCAACAGCCTTGCAGTCGTGCTTTGAAAGATGCAGGAGCAGCGTCTCGACGTCGGTTTTAAGCGTGTTGACGCGAATATAAATCGGCGGGCGGCCCATCGAAGCGGCCAGCAGCGCGCGGGTTTTCGTTTCGCCGTACCAATTTAAAAACAACGCGGTCAGGTCCTCGCTGCAGGAATATTTAATCGCCAGCTGTGCCGGCAGTCCGCCTACAGCGGGAGGAACAGCGCAACCGTCGCGCAGAAAGCTGCGCAGCATGCCGTTGACCATACCGGATGCGGCGCGCTGCCCCATCGCTTTAGTCATATTGACCGCCTCGTCCACGGCAGCGTGGTTTGGCACCGAATCCATATAGATGAGCTGATAAAACGCCAGCCGCAGAATGGCCGCCACCGTATCGGTCAGCGGATGCCGCGCATACTTGGCGATGCAATGGTCAAGCGTCAGTCGTCGTTCCAGCGCGCCGTAAAACAGCGCCGAGGCAAAGGCCGCATCCCGTGCAGACAACTGCGCTTTTCCCAGCGCCGCGTCAAGCGTCAGCTGCGAATAGCCTCCGCGGTCAACGCGCAGCAGCGCCTTGGCCGCAACCTGTCGGGCAGTATCCATGCATAGTCCTTTCTGTGCCGCCAATGCAACACTTTCGCGGATAGAATAATGCTGTCAACGCGCTAAAATCGATTGGACTCAGCGACAGCTTTGTCTTTCTGCAAGGGCGGCGCCGGCAGAAAAGCCGCCGCAAAATCAGCTTTAGGGCGCTTCTCAGAATAAAAATGAAGGCAACCCACCGGTAAAGTGTAAGCGCACAGATACAGCACAGGAATACCGTCTGTATTTCTGCTCTATGGCACAGCGTGGGCTTTAGAGCCAAAACCCCTTAAAGTTTGAGCTTTTAAGAATGCATCCGGCCGCTATCGGCATTGCTCACCTGCGCCTACGGTTAAACAGCAGCACGAAGCGCAATAGCTGCGCCGCCGAGACAATCAGCGCAGCCACATAGGTCAGTGCGGCGGCCGTGAGCACCTTGCGGGTCTGGGGCACCTCTTCGCTCTGCAAAATGCCCTCTCCGTCCAGCGTGCGCATGGCGCGGGCGCTGGCGTCAAACTCCACCGGCAGCGTGATCAGCTGGAAGAGCGTCACCGTCGCAAAACAAATAATGCCAATGCCGATCAGCGCGTCATGATTAAGCAGAAAACCAATTAAAATCAACGGCATTGCCAGCTGTGAGCCAAAATTTGTTATTGGAATAATCGCGTTGCGGATGCTCAGCGGGCCGTAGCCGGTAGCGTGCTGCACCGCATGCCCCGTCTCGTGCGCGGCAACGCCCAGCGCCGCAATCGAGTTGCCGCCGTACACACTGTCCGAAAGGCGAACGACCTGCTCTCTCGGATCGTAGTGATCGGTCAGCGACCCCTTGATATGCTCTATGCGCACGTTATAAAGCCCGTTGTCATCTAAGATGCGCCGGGCCACGTCCGCACCGGTGTAGCCGGAGTAGCTGCGGACTTTTTGATAACGCGAAAAAGTGCCCTGCACCTTCGTCTGCGCCCAAAGCGAAAAAAGGATGGCCGGCAACACCAAAACCAGATACAAGCTGTCGATGCCATAATATCCGCCATATCCAAACATGCAAATTCCCCCTTAAAAGGTGTTTTAGAATAGCTTGCCCAAAGTCAGCCGCTGCCCGCGGATAAAATCGGCCGCTGCGATACGTTTTGCGCCCTCAAGCTGAACCTCAAACAGCTCAAGTGCGCCGCTGCCGCAGGCAATAACCAGACGTTGACTGTCCAGCAGCGTGCCGAACACGCCGCCCGTATTATTTTTAATGTCGTCGCACAAAGCCGCGCGGTGAATTTTAAGCCGCTTGCCGTTAAACAGCGTGTAAGCGCCCGGCCAAGGCGTCACGCCCCGAATGCGGGCATAAATCGCCTTTGCGTCCTGCGACCAGTCGATTTCGCCGTCGGTTTTTTTTAAAGGCGGCGACCAGCAGGCCAGCGCATCGTCCTGCGGGACGGGCGTTAGGGGGTCAAGCGCGGCGACCGCTTGCGAAAGTCCTTGGGCGCCCAACGCGGCGATGCGCTCAAACAGCTCGCCCGCCGTTTCGTTTTGACCGAGCGGCGTTTCTTTTTTCAGCAGCATGTCTCCGGTGTCCAGTCCCGGAGCCATGCTCATGATGGTCACGCCCGTGACCGGCTCGTTATTGATCACCGCCCATTGAATCGGCGCCGCGCCGCGGTATTTGGGCAGCAAAGATCCGTGTACATTGAGGCAGCCCTTCGGCGGAATATCCAGCACCGCCTGCGGCAGTATTTTGCCGTAGGCCGCCACCACAATCAGCTCAGGCGAAAGCGCTGCCAGCTGCTCCTGCGCGGCGGCGTCCTTGAGTGTTTCGGGCTGGTATACCAAAATGCCATGCTGTTGCGCCAAGACCTTAACCGGCGGCGGCGTCAGTGTGAAGTGCCGCCCCTGCGGCTTATCGGGCTGGCTGTAAACTGCCGCGATCTCATGGCCGTCATCAATCAGGCGCTGCAGCGAGGGCGTCGCAAAATCAGGCGTGCCCATAAACACAATTCTCATTTATGACTATTCCTTCCTACTGCGCCTTAAGGCATAAAAGCCGTTAAAAGCGCGCCATCGATGCGCTTAATACTGCACCGGTCTGAAATTGCACATTAAAAGGTGGTTGCTGTATACGCGGCAAGCCGTTGCGCATTGCAACGTAGCAAACCGCGCTAACGGCAAACCTTCGTGCTATTACTTAATATTCGTCCTCATCAAGCATTCTCGAAACGAGGTCCTTAAACAGCCTGCCGTTGAGGTGATCCGTCTCGTGGCAGATGGCGCGGGCCAGAAGCCCCTCGCCCTCAATCTCGCACAGGTTGCCATGCCGGTCAAAATATTTAGCGCGCACCTTTTTGGGGCGCTTGACCATGCCGTACTCTCCGGGGGAGGACAGGCACCCTTCGGCGTCATCAATCTGCTCGGCGCTCTCATAAACGACCTCAGGGTTGACCATTTCAATAACCCCGTTCCCCACATCGATGGTGACAACGCGGCGCAGCACGCCCACCTGCGGGGCCGCCAGACCCACGCCGTTAGCCTCTTCCATCGTTTCGGCCAGATCATCTATCAGCGTATGAAGCCGGTCGTCAAATTTCTCCACCGTGCGGGAGGTCTTGCGCAGTATCTCGTCGGTTTCATTTAATATTCTGCGTATTGCCACTTTGCAACATCCTTTCGTTTGAGCGTCACGCCGGCACGGCGTTTATCAGAGGTTGGAATCGTAATAAAAATCCAGCGTTACCGCCGCCGTGTTTTTCTGCTGATAATACCATTCGCGCATCTCGGCAAAGAGCGCCCGCGTCCTTTTGCCGCTGCGGCATTTGACCAGTAACCGGCAGCGGTACCGCCCTGCCACGCGGTAGGGTCGGCATTCGGCGGGGCCCAGCAGCCGTATTGGCAGGTCGGCATAGCTTTGCCTTGCCAGCTCTATAAACTGCCGGCTGTAGGCTTTGGCGCTCTCAACGGCAACCGCTTCCTTTTCAGCCCAGAACACGGCGCAGACAATATCGCAAAAGGGCGGGTAAAGCCCCACCTGACGGTAGCTGATTTCCTCGGCGTAAAATGCCTTGTAATCCTGCGCGGCAGCCAAGGCCAGAATGCGGTTTTCAGGCGTAAAGGTCTGTATGATTGCGCGGCCCGGCTTTTCGGCCCGCCCGCAGCGCCCCACCACCTGTGTGATCAGCGAGAATGTCCGCTCAAAGCTGCGAAAATCTTCGCCGTAAAGCGACTGGTCGGCCGTCAGCACCCCCACGAGCGTCACATTGGGGAAGTCGAGCCCCTTTGCAACCATCTGGGTGCCGATCATGATATCATAATCGCCCTTGGCAAAAGCCTCAAACCCGCGCTGGTGCGCAAAGCGCGACATGGTGGTGTCCATATCCATGCGCAGAACGCGCGCGGGCGGAAACAACGTGTGCAATTCTTCTTCGATGCGCTGGGTGCCGACGCCGGTATAGCGCAGCATGGCGCTCTTGCAATGGTCGCACGGCGTATTTTCGGCCCGGGAATAGCCGCAATAGTGGCAAACCAGCCTGCGGTTGGCCGCGTGGTAGGTCAGCGGAATTGAGCAGTGAGGACAACGCGCCGCCTCCCCGCAGGAGGAGCATTTGACCAGCGTGTTGTAGCCGCGGCGGTTCAAAAGCAGAATGGCCTGCTCACCGCGCTCAATCGTCTCTCTGATCTGTTCGCAAAGCTCTTCGGAAAGGGTACTTGAAACAGCGCTCACCGGCGCTGTGCGCATATCCACCGTCAACACGTCGGGCAGCGGATTGGCCGAATAGCGTTCTTCGAGCTCGACTAAATGATAGCGGCCGTTGACAGCGCTGTAATAGCTCTCGACCGACGGCGTTGCCGAGCAGAGCAGCACCTGCGCATGATGCGTCTTGGCGCGCAGCCGAGCGATATCGCGCGCGTGGTAGCGGGGCGCGCTTTCGGAATGATAGGTGTGCTCCTGCTCCTCGTCAATGACGATGAGCCCGATATTTTTAAGCGGCGCAAATACCGCCGAGCGGGTGCCGACGACAATATCGGCCTTTCCTTCGCGAATGCGCTGCCACTCGTCGAGCCGCTCGGTCATCGAAAGCGACGAGTGCAGCACCGCCACCCGCGCGCCAAACCGCGCGTTGAATTTTGCGACGGTCTGCGGCGTCAACGATATTTCAGGAATTAAAACCATCGCCTGTCGCTTACGGGCCAGCACATCTTCTATAAGGCGTAAAAAAACCTGTGTTTTGCCGCTGCCGGTTACGCCATGCAGCAGCGAGGTGGTGAATTCGTTTTTAACGCCGAGCGCGCACAGCGTTTCAAACGCCTGCTGCTGCGTCTCGGACAGAATAATCGGCGCGGTATCGAAGGCGGTCTGGGCTTTATCGGCTGTCTTACGGGGGGTAATCTCCTCAAACAGCTCAATCAAGCCTTGCTTTTGCATGCGGCTGAGCACCGCGCGGGTTGCGCCCGCAAAATAGCCCAGCTCGCGCACCGAAGCGCAGCCGACCTGCTCAAGCAGGCTGATAACCGCCTGCTGCTTAGGGGTATATTTTTTCGGGTTTGTTTCGATTGCGTCAGCCTCTACCAGCCGCGCCATGACGGCGCGCTCGTCGGCAACGCGTTTTTTAATCAGCCGGCTGCGCGTTGCAAGTCCGGCTGCAATCAGCTCTTCAACGCAGACCGCCCCGGCGGACAGTCCCAACGCCGTGAGCGCCCTGTCCTCCGGCACAATTTTGTGGCGCGCGGCAAGCAACGCATAAAGCTGCTGCGCCTCGGGCGAGAGGGTTTTGATTGCCTCCTGTTTATCACGCGCCGCCATAAGCCCCATGTTGACCTTTACACCCAAACCGGGCGGAACCAAAACGCGCAGCGCCTCAAACCAGGTGCAAAAGGTCGCGGTGCGCACCGCCGACAGCAAAAGAAGTCCCTCGTCATCAAGCAGCGGCGCGGCGTCTAAAAGCGTGTGAACTGCCTTGAGCCGCGCGGGCGCTTCCCCCTCATGGGCGTAGACCGACAGCACCAGCCCGACCCGCGTGCGGTCACCTGCTCCAAACGGCACCAGCACACGGCAGCCCGCCTTGGCGTCAATTGTTTTTGGCAGAAGGTAATCATATTCCTTATCATAGGCGTAGGTCGCTTTTTCAACAGCAACGCGCGCGATGTTCATAGATTAGAGCTGCACTTCGCCACGGGCCGCAAATTTGCTTTTTCCAGAGGCGAATTCATCCACCGCAAGCTTGACGGGTTTGCCCTCTAAAATGTCGTGCTGCTCTTCAGCGTTATCCGCAAGGTCGCGGGCGCGCTTGGCAACAGCTACCACAAAGGCGTAACAGTCCTGGTTTCTGTCAAGAATTTCACTCATGGCCGGTCTCAGCA
>JAEWMM010000095.1 GCA_023457175.1 Bacillota bacterium
TCGAGCTGCATGACGATCTGATGCCGGGTCTGGTTGATGCCCGCTGAATCGAAGCGGTGGTTTAGCTGTGACTGTACAAAGCCGGCCGGCACAATCTTGAACTCGATTCTGGGGCCGCGACCCGAGAGCACCTGCCAGCCCAGCAACGTACCGAGCGGAATGCGGATGGTCTGGCTTTGTAAGAGCGCCAGCTGCTGCGAGGCCTCGTTGGTCATCGTCGCTTTTAACAGATTAAGGCGTACCATATCGGTCTGCACCGAGGTCACCCGGCCGTTGTAGTCGGTTGTCACCTTGACCAGCGAATCGTACGAGACGGCGTTGCCGGTTAACTGCGTGCTGATTGCCTCGTTTATGACGCGGGTGGCGTACACCTTGGCCTGATAGGCTGCCATAGATTTTATCATAGGCCGTATCTGGGCGTCAACTGCCGCCAACAGCCCGAATATTGTGAGGACGAATACCAGCAGCCGAATTTTTATCGCCTGGTTTCGCCAATCTCTGCGCGGCCACATCCGCCTGAACATGCTGCACCCCTCCCCGACTGATACCAACCCGGTATAAGCAAGTATATTCCTTCAGGGGGTTTAATAATGATGAAAGCGCGCCGTTTTAACCGGCGCGCCTACTCTCACGACATCAGCTCTTTGACCGGTGCCAGCGAGACCTTGCATACTTCAATTTTATCATTCAGGCAGCGGCACAGAACGCTGTCTCCCGCGGCGATATGCCCGTACAGCAGCTCCTGCGCCAATAGATCTTCAATAGCGGTCTGAATCTGGCGGCGCAGCGGACGCGCGCCGTAATCGGGGTCAAACCCCGCGCGGGTGATATAACTGATCACATCGGGCGAGAACTCGGTCTCGATGCCGATGACCTGCATGCGCTCGCTGACCAATTTAAGCAGCCGTTTGACAATGCTTTTCATTTCTTCCTCGCCCAGGGTGTTAAAGACGACAATTTCATCGATGCGGTTGATCAATTCGGGCTTAAACATTTTTTTAAGCTCGGACATGACCTCCTTTTTGATGGCCGCGTCGCTGTTGGTCTGCTCGGTGGGCGCAAAGCCGAGCGCCTTTCGGTCGGTGATTTTACGCGCGCCGATATTAGACGTCATGACGATGACAGCATTTTTAAAGCTGCAGGTTCGACCATGGGCGTCGGTCAGTCGACCGTCCTCAAGCAATTGCAGCAGCACATGCAAAACGTCGGGATGGGCCTTTTCCACCTCGTCGAACAGCACGACCGAATAAGGCTTGCGCCGGATGCGCTCGGTAAGCTGTCCCCCGTCGTCATAGCCGACATAGCCGGGCGGCGAGCCGATGAGCTTTGCAACCGACTGCTTCTCCATATATTCCGACATATCCAGCCGCAGCATCGCTTCTGAGGAGCCGAACAGGACGGTGCTCAGCGCCCGGCAGAGCTCGGTTTTGCCCACGCCGGTCGGGCCTAAAAACAGGAACGAGCCCACAGGGCGGTTCGGGTCGCTCAAGCCCACGCGCCCCCGGCGAATCGCCCTTGAAACCGCCCGCACCGCCTCACGTTGGCCGATGACCATTGCGCCCAGCCGTTCCTCAAGCGAGATCAGCCGTTCGGTTTCCTCACCGGTCAGCGATGAAATATCGATACCGGTCGTCTGAGAGATCAGGTCGGCAATATCCTGCTGGCAGACGGCCAGCGTGCCTTTGGTCTTGCTGCGCTTTTCGGCGGTCTTGCTCTGCAGATCCTGCTCTTGACGGCGCAAAGTAGCCGCCAGCTCAAAGTCGCAGCAGGAGAGCGCCTCCTCCTTGCGGCGGCGCGCTGTTTTCAGCTTGGTGACAACCTCGCTGTCGTCTAATTCGCCGTCGGCAAGGCTTTTGAGCTTAACGCAGGCCGCCGCCTCGTCGATAAGGTCGATGGCCTTATCCGGCAAAAAGCGATCGGGAATATAGCGCGCCGAAAGATGCACGGCCGATTCGAGCGCGTCGTCGGTTATTTTAATGCGGTGGTGCGTCTCATACCGCTCGCGCAGTCCCTTTAGAATTTCTACCGCCTGCTGCTCGTTTGGCTCCTTGACAATAACGCTCTGGAAACGCCGCTCAAGCGCCGAGTCCTTTTCGATATGCTTTCGGTACTCTTCAAAGGTTGTCGCGCCGATGACCTGCAATTCGCCGCGCGCGAGCTGAGGCTTTAGGATATTGGCGGCATCGACGGCACCCTCCGCCGCGCCAATGCCCATCATGTTGTGAAGCTCGTCGATAAACAGAACGATACTGCCCGCCGCCGAGACCTCGCTGATAATCGTTTTAATGCGCTCTTCAAAGTCGCCCCGGTATTTGGTACCGGCCAAAACAGCGGTCAGATCCAGAGATACGAGCCGCTTTTCGCCTAATTCAAACGGTACCTCGCCCATGGCAATGCGCTGTGCCAGCCCTTCGATAACGGCGGTTTTACCCACGCCGGCCTCTCCGATCAGGCAGGGGTTGTTTTTTCCGCGCCGGCACAGAATGCGGATGACGCGGTCTATTTCAGCATCCCGCCCGATGACGGGATCAAGCTTGCGCTCTCTGGCCATTTGGGTCAGGTCGCGCGAGAATTTATCAAGCGTCTGGGTTTTGGGCTGCGGCTTAACCGTGCGCTGGGCGCCTGCCCGATTGGCCTTTTCGCCGATCATGCCGACCGCGCCGGCCACGTCGCACATCGCTTTGTACAACGCCGCGGTATCCAGCCCCAGTTCCTTTAAAAGCGCTACACCGCTGCTCTGCGGTTCGCGTAGCAGCGCTATTAGCAAATGCTCGGTGCCGACGGTCTGGGAATGATAGTCGCGCGCCGCGCCGACCGCCGTTTCAAAGATTCTTTTGCAGCAGGGCGTGATGTCGTCGGAATTAAGCACCGACTGGGGAGCGCGCCCCACGGTGCGAACCAGCAGCTCGGTGATGTCCTGCGCGTTTACGCCCCGTGAGGTCAGCGCAACGCTGGCGGCAGAGCCTTCGGCGCACACCAAACCAAGCAGCAGATGTTCGCTGCCGATATAGGTGTGCCCCAACGCGGAAGCCTGTGCAATCGCAAGATTGATCGCATCGTTTGCTTTTTGTGTGAATCCGTTAAAACGAAACATTTTTTTCACCCCACAGCTTATTCTATGCCATAAATCGCCGCTGCAATCATATTCAACAAATAATCTTGTCAGGTTTTCTACCTTTTGAATAATAACGCTGTAACACCGCTTTTATACTTAACATAATATGTGGTGAAATCTAAAATTAGGAGGTTACATTATGTTCGGTAATGGTTGGGGCGGCGGTTGCGGCTGCCTGTGGATTATAATTCTTATCATCATCATCCTTGGTTGCGGCTGTGGCGCCGGCGGCTGGGGCGGCTGCGGCGGCGGTTGCGGCG
>JAEWMM010000096.1 GCA_023457175.1 Bacillota bacterium
CAAGGCCGGCTTTGAAATGCTGGTCAACAACTTCTCGGTCGGCATTATCGGCTTGCTTCTGGCCATTCTGGGCTTTTATGTCATCGGACCCGTTGTCGCCGCCATCACAATGTTCCTGACCGCCGGCGCCAACGCCATTTACAACATGGGGTTTTTACCGCTGATCTCTATTTTTGTCGAGCCGGCCAAAATCCTCTTCCTGAACAATGCGATCAATCACGGCATCATGGGGCCTATCGGCCTTGAGCAGTCGGCCGCGGTCGGAAAATCCATTATGTTCCTGGTCGAGACCAACCCCGGCCCCGGCATGGGTATTATTCTGGCCTATTGGCTGTTTGGCAAGGGCAATGCCAAAAGCTCCGCTTCCGGCGCCGCAATCATTCACTTCCTGGGCGGTATCCACGAGATCTATTTCCCCTACGTTCTGATGAATCCGGCGCTGCTTCTTGCGGTCATCGCGGGCGGCGCAAGCGGTGTTATGACCTTTGCCGTCACCGGAGCGGGCCTGGTCGCCACACCGTCTCCGGGCAGTATCTTCGCATTGCTGGCCATGACGCCCAGAGGCGATCATATCAAGGTGCTGCTCGGCGTGCTGATTTCCTGCGCGGTATCCTTCCTGGTCGCTTGCATCTTCGTCAAGAAGCGGGCTGCTCAGGAGTCGGATGTTGACCTTGAGCTGGCGCAAGAGACGATTCAGTCCATGAAGAAGGAGAGCAAAGGCCAGTTGAGAAAGTTGACGGGAACCGTTGTATTCGCCTGTGACGCGGGCATGGGCTCCAGTGCGATGGGCGCCACAATGCTTCGCAAAAAGCTCAACGAGGTAGGCTTGGACATCAAGGTGATACATTCGGCTATTGAGGATATTCCAGCCGACGCGACCTACGTTCTGACACAGCGGGTGCTCGCGGATCGCGCCAGGGCGAAATCGCCAAGAGCCCAGCTGTTCACAGTCGACAATTTTATGGACGCAAAGAGCTATGAGGGCTTTATCGAATCGTTGATGGCGAAGCTGTAATAACTGCATATTATCAGGGAGGATGGCCGTTTTGTTGCTGCGGCCGTCCTCCCTGATGGGGTTTAATTTGGGGGGGATTGAATGGACATCACCACGCGGCAGCGGGCAATTCTGGAACGGATACTTGACACCGACGGATTTATTACCCTGGGGCGCATCGCAGATGCTCTTGGGCTCAGTACCCGTACGGTGCAGCGTGATTTGATGGCTTTTTCAAAAGGCATTGGGGAATCCGCGCGCCTGATTGAGGCTAAAAGCGCCAATGGCGTGCGGTTTTGCGGCGATGCAAAACAGCGCCAGTCGCTGCGCAGACAGCTGGCAGGCCGTACCGAGCTGCGGCCCTCCTATACGCAGAATGAGCGCATAACCGCTATTCTGTATACGCTTCTCACCGAAAACGGACCGCATAAAATCTATTCTTTTTCCAGAAATCTGAGCGTGACCGAAGCGACTATCGGCGCAGACTTAGATAAATGCGAGAGCTGGCTGCAGGACAATAAGCTGGCGCTGGTGCGAAAGCCCGGTGTCGGCGTCTATATCGACGCGGGCGAATGGCAGCGCCGCCGTGCGCTTATAGCGCTGTATTACAGCTGGGTGGAGGAAAACGGCGCGCCCGACTATGCGTTCAGACAGCCTATTGCGTCGGTGAATGCATTGTTTGAGACGGGCCTGATAGAGGCGCTCAAACAGGTGCTGGACGAAACCGACCAGGAGGAAGAGCTGATTCTCAACGACCGGGGCCGCGCCGCGCTGCTGGTTCATCTCTACCTGATCGTGCGTCGCGTGCGGGACGGCGCCAGCATCACCGGGCCGATTCCGAGCCTCAACAGCGACGGCGAGGCGCAGCGGCTTGCAAAGCGCCTGATTCAAAAGATGACGCAGCACTGCGGCACCGTGATTCCAGATGGAGAAACGGGCTATCTGACCGCCATTCTGATGGCGGCGCAGGGACTGCGCGGCTTTGGCACCGAGAGCAGCATTCTGCGGGCGAAGGGTATCGCGGATAAGATCATCAAGATCGCCGAGGCTAAAACGGGGCTTTTAATCGAGCCGGAGGGCGGATTTTATAACGCTCTGGCCAAGCACCTGGTGCCCACCATCGAACGGCTTAATATGAATATGCCGATCCGCAACCCGATGCTGCGCGAGATTCAGACCCACTATGGCGCGCTTTACGAGCTGGCCAAAACCTGCGCCGCCATCATTGAAGACGAGCTGGCAATGCCTGTGCCGGAATCGGAAATCGGCTATATTGCGCTGCATTTAGGCGTTGCGCTTGAGGACAGCCGCAGCTCCTATATCCGGCGCTGCCGCGCCGTTGTCTGCTGCCCCAGCGGCATTGTCACCGCACAGCTGCTGGCGCTCAGGGTCAATCGCGAGTTCCCCGATATTGAAATTGTCAGTAAAATTCCTACTTCAAACATCGATTGCAGACGGCTGCTTGAAACCGGCGTAGAGATGATTATTTCGACCGTGCCCATCGAGAGCGCAGGGCTGCCGTGCGCCGTAGTTTCACCGTTTTTAAAGGACAGCGAGAAGGATAATATCTGGAATATTCTCAAGGCATGCAAAACCGAGCTTCCGCGGGAGAGAAGCGATATCAGGATATCAAATTTTGTCGGGGGCCTCACCGAAACCAAAGCCTACATAGACGCCATTCTGCAAATTATGGGGAACCTGTTCGTCTGGAAGGACGACGGCTGCGCGACGGTGACCGAGCTGGTTCAAAAGGCCGCGGCCCATATGACCGCGACCACCGAGCAGCGCGGCACGCTGGCCAAAGACCTGTTTGCGCGCGAACGCTTTGGCAGCACCATTACCGAGAACAACAAAACCATGCTGCTGCACTGCCGCTCTGCCGCTGTCGACCGGCTCTGGCTGGGCGTCGTAACGCCCAGATGCTTTATTCATTCCCACAATATGCAGGAGATCGGGCTGAAAACCATTCTGATCATGGTCGCCCCGGCCGATTGTCCCCGGCAGTCGCTTGAAGCGATCAGCGCCATCAGCTGTGCGGTTGTGGAAGAGCCCTGGTTCATCGAGACGCTGCGATCGGGCGATGGAACCCTTTGTCACGCGGCTGTCGAAAAAGTACTCATGGCATTTTATCAGAATATCATTACCAAACGTTAGCATTAGGAGGACAACGCAATGCCCATTTTTGGAAAGAAAGAAGAAAAGCGCCGGCAGCTTGCCGAAAGCTTCAAATGCCTGCGGCCGCAGGATATCCATGTCGGGTGCACCGCACAGGACAGGTTTGAGGCAATCCGTATGGCGGGGCAATATCTGGTGGCGCGCGGCAGTGTCGAGCCGGACTATATTGAAGCGATGATCGCGCGGGAAAATACCGTGACAACCTATATCGGAGAGGGCGTCGCTATTCCGCACGGCGTCGGCGAGGCTAAAAAGCTGATTAAAGAGACCGGCCTTGTGGTGCTGCAGTTCCCTCAGGGCGTTGCCTTCGGCGACGAGAAGGCGCAGCTTGTCATCGGCATTGCGGGGCTGGACGACGAGCATCTGCCGATTTTGCGCGCGGTCGCCAACATTATGCTGGATGAGACGCTGCTTGAGCAGATTAAAACTACCCCGGATGCCGATTATATCTACCGCACGCTCGCCGCGGGGGAGCCGGAGACATGATCATTACAGTAACGCTCAATCCGGCTGTCGATAAAACGGCGCTGTCGCCCGGTCTGACCGTCGGGTGCGTCAACCGGCTTGACGGCATCCGGCTTGACGCCGGGGGCAAGGGCATTAATGCGTCAAAGGTGATACAGCAGCTTGGCGGCGTGTCGGTCGCAATGGGCTTTATCGGCGGCGCCGCCGGTGCGTTTATTGAGCGGGCGTTGACCGAAATGGGCCTCTCGGTAGATTTTGTACCGATACCGGGTGAGACCCGTACCAACTTAAAGCTGGTGGATCCACAAAACAAAACCTATACCGATTTAAACGAGCCGGGGCCGAAAATTGATGCCGGCGCGCTGCACGCATTCGAAAACCGGCTGTTGTCAAAGGCAAAGCGCGGCGACATCGTCCTGCTGGCCGGCAGCGTTCCGGCGGGGGTGGACGACCACATCTATGCGTCGTGGGCCAGACGGCTCAAGCAGGCCGGCGTTCATGTCGCGGCCGACCTGGACGGCGAGCGCCTGCGCCGGGTCATGGCAGAAAAGCCGTGGCTCATCAAGCCCAATGACGAGGAGCTGCGGCAGCTTCTGGCGCTGCCGGATATCGAAATCCCCACGCTGGCAAATGCCGCAAGATCGCTTTGCCAAGCCGGGGTGGAGGTTGTGGTGGTGTCGCTGGGCGCGCGCGGTGCGCTTTTTGCGGATAAGACCGGTGTTCTGTTGGCAAAGGGGCCCTCTGTTGCGGTCAGCAGCACGGTCGGCGCGGGCGACACGGTGACAGCCGCGATGCTGTTCGCCCGCGAAAGCGGGATGAACCTGCCCCAAGCTGCGCGTCTTGCGGTGGGTGCTGCAACCGCCAAGGTGACGCAGGAGGGCAGCAGCCCGCCGCCGCGTGAAGAAATTGAGCGTTATGCGCGGCAGGTTTCGGTGTCGGTTTATCAAGAAGGGACGGAGGGATGACGCATGCTGACAAAAGCGGTCAGACTTTACGGCGCGGGCGATCTGCGCCTTGAGGAATTTGAGCTTGGAGAAATCAGGGATGACGAGATTCTGGTGGAGGTAATTTCAGACAGCGTCTGCATGTCTACTTATAAATGCGCGTCGCTCGGGCCGGCGCATAAGCGTGTTCCGAAGGATGTCGCGCAGCATCCAACCATCATGGGCCATGAGATGGCGGGCAATATTGTGCAGGTCGGGGCGAAATATCGCGGTCAATTTAAAGAGGGCGATAAGTTTACCATGCAGCCCGCGCTCAATTATAAAGGCAGCATGTGGTCGCCCGGCTACTCGTATACCCGTTGCGGCGGCAATGCCACCTATTGCGTCATGCCGCCCGAGGTTATGGAATTGGGGTGCCTGCTGCCCTATACCGGCGAGGCCTATTTCGACGCTTCGCTCGCAGAGCCTATGTCCTGCTGCATCGGCGCTTTTAATGCGGCCTACCACACCCGCATGGGGGTATATACCCATGACATGGGCATCAAAGCGGGCGGCAGGCTGGCCATATTGGCGGGCGCAGGCCCGATGGGGATGGGCGCTGTCGAGTATGCGCTTGGCTGCGACCGGCGTCCCGGCGTCATTGTTGTGACCGACATCGACGAAAGCAGACTGGTACAGTGCCGGCGCTTTTTTACCGAAAAGGCTGAAAAAAACGGCGTTGCGGTCTATTTTATCAATACAGCCGGAATGTCCGACCCTGCCGGAGAGCTCAAAGCGATTGCGGGCGGCGGCTTTGACGACGTGATGATCTTTGCGCCGGTCGGTGCGCTGATGACGTTGGCCGGCGGCATACTTGGCCGCGACGGCTGTATCAACTTCTTTGCCGGCCCCACCGACACACAGCTGACGGGCAGCATCAACTGCTACGACCTGCATTATAATTCCGCACATGTGATGGGTACGACCGGCGGCAACACCGACGACATGAAAGAGTCTCTGGCGCTGTCGGCGCAGGGGCGCATTAACCCGGCCGTCATGATCAGCCATATCGGGGGCATGGACTGTGCCGCACAGACCATTCTGACGCTGCCGCAGCTCGGCGGCGGCAAAAAGCTGATCTATAACCCTATTTCGATGCCGCTGACCGCCATTGCCGATTTCGGCGCCAAGGCGAAGGAAGACCCCCGCTTCGGCGCGCTGGCCGGTATTGTAGCGGCCAATAACGGCCTGTGGTGCGCATCGGCCGAAGAGTACCTGCTGGCTCACTGGAAATGACCGGCTCAAATAAGTAAGAACGGAGGCCATCGCCTATGTATTCGAGAGTGACCACGATCAAGAACAAAACCGGACTGCACGCCCGGCCCGCAGCCGAATTTGTCGCCGCCGCCGGAAAGTTTTCCGCCCGTCTGTTTATACGCCGAACCGCTGAGGAGGAGCGTTCCAACGCCAAGTCGATCATCCGGTTGCTGGCCGCAGGCCTTGCCTTTGGCGAGGAGATTGAGCTGAGCGGTTCGGGCGACGACGAGCAGCAGGCCGTCGACAGCCTGATTGCGCTAATCGATTCGGGCTTTGGCGAATAGTATGCGCCATATAGTCGTTTAACCTGTAACCTTGCCCGACTTTGCGGTCTATTTTATGCATAGCCGTGTTGTCGTCTGAGCCTAAGCGTCAGCCCGCCTGTGTCCTGCGCCTTGCTCTGCGCAAAATATCCTCGCAAATTCCAGTAATTTTACAGGTTAAACGACTATACCACCAGCCATAACGGAAGGGAATGACTGAAAATGCGCCTGAAGGGGAATCCGGTTTCCGGCGGTATCGCCATCGGTAAAATATATCTTTATAAGGCCTTTAGCTGCGAGGTGCAGGAGGCCTATTACGACAAAGCGGAGAAAACGCAGCGGCTCGGTGAATGGGCCGCCGCAAAGCAGGCCGCGCGCCAAGAGCTGACCGCCATTGCGGCGTCTTTTCTGCAAAATGGCGCGGCGGATAAGGCAAAAATATTTACGGCGCATATCGACATGCTTGAGGACGAGGAAATAAACGAACTGGTTTGCGAAGAAATTTCAGAGGCTTATGC